>DASSLB010000001.1:0-2439 GCA_035689945.1 Gaiellaceae bacterium
GAGCCGTCGAGGACGGCGATGCGCTGCCTGAGGATGGATTCGAGCCGTTCCCGTGTGTCCTGCACCTGGTCTCCTTACAGAGGCCCGGGAGCGTCGCTCTCGGGCGCTTTAGGCGTTTGTTGACCCGGTCGCCAAGCTGCCTGTCAAAGCTCTCCGGGTACCTCAACCGTAGCACCGGCTAGGGTGCCGCTTCGTGGCCGAGGCATACGACGGCGCGACGCTGCGCGCGGCACTCCTCGCGATTGCGAGCGACTTCTCGTTCACGTGGATCGCCGAGGCCCGGCTCCTCTTTGCCGAGCTCGACCCGCGACGATTCGCCGCTCTGCACCACAATCCGACCGCTCTTCTGTCCGAGCTGACGGACGACGACCTGGCGCGAACGCTGACGCCCGACTACCTCGAGCGGCTGGCGCGCGTCGAAGGACGCCTTGCGCGCGACCACGGCGAGGAGACCTGGTGGCGGAACCGCAGCGGCCCGGCCGATTTCCTGGTCGCCTACTTCTCCGCTGAGTTCGGGCTCGACGAGAGCCTTCCGATCTATTCCGGAGGGCTCGGAGTTCTCGCCGGCGATTACCTCAAGGCCGCGTCGGAGCTCGGCGTCCCACTCGTGGGGATCGGTCTGTTCTACCGCCGCGGCTACTTCCGGCAACGGCTCGACGAGACCGACCGGCAGGTCGAGCTCTACCCGCTCACCGTTACGACGCGGCTGCCGCTCGAGCTCGTGCCCATGGCTCCCATCGTGGAGCTCGCCGACGACGACGGCAACCTCGTGCCGGTGCAGCTCGCGGTCTGGCGAGCCCGAGTCGGGCGCGCGTCCCTCTATCTCATCGACACCCACGTCGAGGGGAACCCGGAGTGGGCCGTCACCGACACGCTCTACGGCGGCGACCGGGCGAACCGGCTGCGGCAAGAAATCCTGCTCGGCGTCGGCGGCGTCCGCGTGCTACGCCGGCTCCGACTCGAGCCGACGGTCTTCCATCTGAACGAGGGCCACTCCGCGTTCCTCCAGCTCGAACGGATGCGCGCGCTCGTCGAGGAGCAGGGTCTTTCGGCGGACGAGGCGATCGAGCGACTACGCGCGTCGACGGTCTTTACGACGCACACACCCGTGCCGGCGGGCAACGAGGTCTTCGACCCCGAGCTCGTACGGCAGGGTCTCGGCGGGCTCGTCGAGCGCTGCGGCCTCGCCTGGGAGGACTTCGTGGCGCTCGGCAAGCTCGAGCCCGACGACACGGGATTCGGGCTCACTCCATTTGCGCTTCGTACCTCGGAGTATGCGAACGGCGTCTCTGAGCTGCATGGTGCCGTAGCGCGCGAGATGTGGCACGGGCTGTGGCCCGAGAGGCGGGTCGACGAGGTTCCAATCACCTCGGTCACGAACGGCGTCCATCAGCGAACGTGGATCTCCGGCGAGCTCGAGGTGTTGCTCGGCGACACGGATCCGCAGTTCGAGCGCGCCCGGGCGCTTACGGCGGAGGACCTGTGGGCCGCGCACCGCAGCGCGAAAGAGCGGCTGCTCGAGTTCATCGTCACGACGCGCGGGGTGCGCGAGCTCGATCCAGACGTCCTCACGATCGGCTTCGCACGGCGGTTCGCGACGTACAAGCGCGCGAGCCTTCTCTTCAGCCGGCCCGACCGGCTCGCGGCGCTTCTCGCGGATCCCGACCGGCCGATCCAGGTCCTTGTGGCCGGCAAGGCGCACCCGGCCGACGAGGGCGGCAAGGACGTGATCCAGCTGGTGGTCGACTTTGCGCGCGAGCCCGCGGCGGCAGGGCGCGTCGTCTTCCTCGAGGACTACGAGATGACACTCGCCCGGCGGCTCGTGCAGGGGGTCGATCTGTGGCTCAACACCCCGCGGCGGCCATTCGAGGCGTCGGGCACCTCGGGGATGAAAGCGGCGCTGAACGGCGTGCCCAATTGCTCGATCCTCGACGGCTGGTGGGCCGAGGCGTACTCGCCCGAGGTCGGGTTTGCGATCCCGACTCTCGAGGGCGACGCAAGCGAAGCGGAGCAGGACGAAGCTGACGCGGATGCCCTCTACGCCGTGCTCGAGGAGCAGGTCATCCCGGCGTACTACGAACGCGACGACGCGGGACTACCTCAGCGCTGGATCGCGCTGATGCGTGAGTCGATCGCCGAGCTGGGGCCGCGCTTCGGCACCGCACGCATGGTGACGGAGTACGTCGAGCGGCTCTACCTGCCGGCGCACGAAGGCGCATCGCGGGTGGCCAGCCGCGTGGGCTAGCGTCGGTTCCGTGCACGTCGTCGTCAACCACCTCCGGCTTCGTGACCCGATCGCTGAGTTGACGTTGGAGGCTGCGCGGGAGGCAGTGCGGCTGGTCGTCGACGCGGGTGCGCTCGCGGCTCGGATTGCGCGGGAGGTCGGCGGCCCGTGGATGCGAGAGAACGTCGTGGCACTCCTCGCTGGCGACACGGAGC
>DASSLB010000002.1:0-3351 GCA_035689945.1 Gaiellaceae bacterium
CGAGGAGCTGGAGTGCCGGCAGCTCCTCGTCGCCCTCGCCAGTCAGCGCGAGGGCCTCCTGTGCGAGTTCGTACGCCGTGCCGCTCGCGCCTAGCGACAGCGCGCGCTGTCCGGCGTCCGCGAACGCGCGTCGCGCGGGCGCGCGCAGCCCTCGCGCGTCCACGCCTGCGGCCTGCGACAGCGAGAGCGCCTCGCGATAGTGGTTGGCCAGCATCTCCGCGTGGTCCTCGGCGCGGTCGCCAGCGAGCGAGGAGAGCCAATCCGCCGCCCGATGGTGCTTCTCGGCTCGCTCCCCGCGTGGGATCTGGCCGTAGGCGACGTCCCGGACGAGCGCATGGAGGAAGGCGTACTGCGTCTCGCCGGCGATCGAGGAGCGGCGGTCGCGGCGGACGAACTCCTTCCGTTCGAGCGCATGGAGGGCGGTCGCGTCGGCGCCGGACAGCGCGCCCGGCCAGAAGACCTTGCCCACGACCGACGCGTCCTGAAGCAGCGCCTTCTCGGCAGGCGCGAGCCCGTCGATCCGGGCCGCGATCAGGCCCTGGACGGTCTCCGGCAGCGGCAGATCACCACCCTTGTGCTCGGCGAGCATCCGCGCGTACTCCTCGGCGTAGAGGGGGTTGCCCTCGGCCCGCTGCAGCACGGCCTGCTGCGCCTCGGCGTCGAGCACAGCGCGGTCGAGCAGCCGCTGAAGCAGGACGGCGGTCTCCTCGTTCGACAGCGCGCCGATCGAGAGCGTGAGGGCGTTCCGCTTGCCGCCGCCCCAGCCGGGCCGACGGTCGAGGAGCTCGGGACGGGCCGTCCCGACGATGAGCAGCGGCACGGTCGTCGCCCAGTCGGCGAGGTGGTCGACGAAGTCGAGCAGCCCGTCGTCGGCCCAGTGAAGGTCCTCGAACACCAGGATGAGCGGCCGTTGCTCCGCGGCTGCCTCGAGCAGGCGGCGCCAGGCCGCGAACGCCTCCTCGCGCTCGGTGCGTTCCGCCCCTTCGAGGCCGACGAGAGGACGCGCGAGACGCGAGAGCCATTCCCGTTCCCTTTCGTCCTCCACGAGATCGACGATCATCGCGGCGAGCTTCTCCTCCGCCTCCACCGTATCGTCGGATTCGAGGATCCCGGCGTGCGCCTTCACGATCTCGCCGAGCGCCCAGAAGCTCACGTGCTCGCCGTACGGAAGAGAGCGGCCCTGGCGCCAGGAGATCAGGTCGGGGTCGGCTTCCGTGATCTGGAACAGCTCCGCGACCAGCCGGCTCTTCCCGATCCCCGGGACGCCGACGAGAGTCACGAGTTGCGCCGACTGCTCGGTACGCGCGTGCGCAAGGGCGTCGGCGAGCAGGTTGCGTTCGCGTTCGCGGCCGACCAGAGGTGTCCGCAGCTTCTGCTCGACGTCGCTGCCGAAGCGCGACCGGGCGGAGACCGCCTCCCAGACCCTGACCGGTTCGACCTTGCCCTTCGCCTCGACCGGTGGCGAGTCGCGGTAGTCGATCGCGTGTCGCGTCGCGCGATAGGTCGCCTCCCCGACGAGGATCCCGTTGACGGGTGCCGCGCTCTGCAGCCGCGCGGCGGTGTTGACGACATCCCCCGAAACCATCCCTTCGCCCTCGACCGCGCGAGCACCGAGTGCGACGAGCGCCTCGCCGGTGTGGACTGCGGTGCGGATTTCGAGCTCTTCGCCGACCGAGTCGCGGATCGCCAGCGCCGCCCGTACGGCGCGCTCGGGATCGTCCTCGTGGGCGATCGGTGCGCCGAAGACGGCCATCACGGCGTCGCCGATGAACTTCTCGACGGTGCCGCCGTACCGCTCGAGCTCGGCCCGGAGCTGCGCGTAGTAGGCGGAGAGCGTCGCGCGCACGTCCTCGGGGTCGAGGCCCTCGGCGCGGGCGGTCGAGCCGACAAGGTCGGTGAAGAGGATCGTCACGACCTTCCGCTCCTCGCGTGCGGGCGCGGCTGCGGGCGCGAGCGCAGCGCCGCACATCCCGCAGAGCCGGAAGCCCTCCGGGTTCTCCTGCCCGCACGCGGGACACGTGATCATGGCAGTACCGTAATCCGCTCAGACGAGCCGGTCGAGCACGGCTTGCGGGAGATGGCCGAGCCGAACGTGGCGCTCGAACGTCTCGCGCCAGCGCGGGTCGGCGGCGGCGATCGGCTTCAGCTGCGCCGCCGCTGCTTCGAGATCGTCTCGCTTGACCGCGACGAGCGCACCGGTGAGCGCGACCTGATCGGGTGGCAGTCCGGCCGCGCGCGCGATTTCGACCTCCTTCTCCAGATCGGTCCGGTCGTCGAAGCCGCGTCTCCTGCGGTAGGCGGCCATGAGCCCGTGAAGGCGGCGGAGCTCGCGCAGCGGCTCGTCGTGGTTGTCGACACGAAGGTCGACCACGGGTTGCCACGGCTTCTCTTCCGGATCGCCGGAGACCACGAGCAGCGTCGCGCTCTCGCGGCCGCGGAAGTCGCCGCCCGCATCTTCCGCGGCGTCGAGCGCCGCAAGCAGCCGTTCGGCGAGCATCCCGTCCGTCTCCTCGAACGTGTCGGCCGCCGCGAGCCACACGGCGGGTGACGCGAGCATGTTTCCCTGTGCGGAGACGCCTTTGCGTGCGGTGTGGCCGCAGTCCGGGATGCAGGCGGCTCCCGTATGCGCGGCGGTGCGGCCGTCGGCAGATAGGAAGGCGACCTGGCGAAAGTCGCGCTGGTCGTCCGCTTCGACGAGCTGCTCGAGAGCGTCGGCCGGAGACTCTCCGGCCGCGAGCAGGTCGAGCCCGCGCGGCCCGTAGCCCCGCTCGGTGAACGACTGCGTCGCGACGGCGCCGACACCCGCGCGGGCCCACGCGCACATGCCGACCCCGAACGCTCGCGACTGCACTGCGACGCCGAGCTCGCCGCTCGCCTCGTCCCGCGCGACGATCGAGTACGTCATGCGGGCGAGCCTATCCGGCGCTCGTTCTTACGTATTCGGGATCCGGGCTGACACCGATGCCGCTTGCCCCGCTCCGGCGCGATCCTCGGCTCCATGAGGAACCCATTCCGCAGCGAGAATTCCGCCTTCCACTTCCTCGTCCTCACGGTGGCGGCCTTCGGCATCGTCGCGTTGGCGTCGGCTACAGGCGGGACAGTGGGCGCGATCGTCGCCTGGGCCGTCGTCTCGGCTGCCGCGGCGGGTCTCTACGCGCGGGGCCGGGAGCGCCGCGAGCCGGAGCTCATCCGGCACGTCGGGCCTCCGGACGAACGCAGGATCGTCGTCGTCGCCCCGCTGATGGCCTCGCCGCTCCACCGGCTCGCGAACGACGTCGACGCGGAGCAGACCGAGGCCGAGATGCGCGCCGCCGCGGTCGTGGGCTCGCTCGGCGCTCCGCACGTCCGGGT
>DASSLB010000003.1:0-15323 GCA_035689945.1 Gaiellaceae bacterium
TGATCAAGAACCGCTACGTCCAGCGCACCTTCATCCAGCCCGACCAGGAGCTGCGCCGCCAGGGGATCAAGCTCAAGTACCACCCGGTCGCGGAGGTCGCCGGCACGCGGGTCGTCGCCGTCGACGACTCGATCGTTCGCGGCAACACGACGCGCGAGATCGTGCGGATGCTGTTCGACGCAGGCGCCGCCGAGGTGCACCTGCGGGTCTCGTCGCCGCCGGTGATCGGGCAGTGCTTCTATGGGATCGACCTCGCCGACCCGTCCGAGATGATCGCCTCGACCCGCTCCGTCGAGGAGGTGCGGGAACACATCGGCGCCACCTCGCTGGCGTACCTCTCCCACGACGGCCTCGTCGAGGCGACGCGGCGGCCGGCCTCCGCGCTCTGCCGCGCGTGCCTCACCGGGCAGTACCCGACCGACGTTCCGGAAGAGGCCGCGAAGCTCCGCTTCGAGCCTGCCAGGGCTTAGCGGCCGGGCGTCGTATATTCGGCACGGTGGCCGCAGTCGCAGCAGAGTCACACGCCCCGAGCGTGTCAGGCGCGATCGTCCCATTGCGCGGGCTGTGGGCGGTGGCAGCCGTTCTCGTCTTCACGGTCGTCGTGATTGCCGGCGACTGGACGTGGGGTCTCGACTTCCTCCACGTCGTCGGCGGTGGCATGTGGACGGCGGTCGACCTCTTCATGGGCTTCGTGATCGGCCCGATCATGCGCAGCCTGTCGGTGCCGGCTCGCATCGAGCTCACGAAGCGGCTGATGCCCAAGATGCTGCTGATCATGCCGACGCTGGTGACGATGACTCTCGGCGCCGGCTTCCAGCTCGCACGCGCGAACGGGATGCTGGACACCGCGTTCGGCCGGCACGGCTGGGTCGTCGCCTCGATGGTCGTCGTCGCCGTGATGGCGATGGTCGCCCTCGCATTGCTCCAGCCCGCCAACCTCGCGGTTCTCTTCGAGCTGCGCAAACCACAGCCGAATCCGGCGATCGTGCAGCTGCTGATGCGCCGCTTCATCTACGCCGCCGGGATCACCGGCGCGATGCAGGTCGCGACGCTGGTGATCATGACGAGGCTCGCGACGTGAGCCAGCCCGAGCGTCAGGACTTCTCCGGCCCGCCGGTCACCGAGCTCGGGATGCTCTCGATCGGCCTCGTCGCCGCCGGCGTCATCTACCTCGCCGCCTATCTGCCCGAGCGCGCGCCGCTTCTTCCCCCCGTGATCCTGCTCGCGTGTGCCCTCGCAGTACTCGCCGTCAATGTCATCTTGATCCTTCGCCGGCCCGGCTTCGCCCAGTGGCGCTTCCGCCAGGTGGTCGGTTGGATGCTCCTCGTCTACGTCGTCGTCGCCGGAATGCTGGAATTCACGTTCCTGCGTGACCACACGCACGGCGCGATCCTCGTCGTGATGACGTTCCTGCTCGCGACGTTCACCCTCAACGTGCCCGTGCTCGCCGGCTACACCGTGGCACGCTTCGAGCCGCTCGATGCGAACGCCGGATAGCTGCGCGACCAAGCTCTCTTCGTTGGCACGATGAGCTCCAGTGCAGCTCTTCCATTACCACCTCGTCACGAGCCGCGTCCGCGAAGTCGAGGCGCGCTACATCGGCAAGCTGGCGTTCCAGCTCGTCGCCCGGCACGGGCGGATCGGCGAGGACCTCACGTCCTACGAGCCCGGGATGTCCTGGAGCGAGCTCGACGCGATGGGCTTCAAGCTCCGGCTCACCGAGCTGGAGAAAGGTGCGGTCAACGTCGTCGTCCAGCCGGGCCAGTGGCCGACGCCCCGGGTTGACCATCTCGGGTTCGTGCTCGACGAGGACGAGTTCGAGCTGGCGCTCGAGCGGGCCGAGCGGGACGACCTGCGCGTCCAGGAGCACGGCGGGAGGCGCACGTTCGTTTCGACCAACGCCGGCTACCGGCTCGAGCTCCATCCGCCACGCGAGTGGATCGAGGAGCTGCTCGCACAGGGCGACGAGCTGCAGCTGTCCGAGCTGCACCTCAAAGCAGACGATCCGACGGGCAAGGCGAAGGCGCTCGCGCACATCCTCGACGCCGAGCGCGACGGGGCAGACGTCGAGGTCGGCGACACGGTCATCCGCTTCGTCCGCGGCGGCCCCCAGGGCCGGCCGGAGCTCTTCGGCGAGCTGTTCATCTAGCGGTCTTCGTAGACTCGGCATTCGTGAGCGCCAACGGAGGGACGTACGACGACGCCGGCGTCTCGCTCGCCACGGCCGACGCGGTCGTCGATCGCCTGCGCGCTGCCGTCGAGTCGACCGGCGCCACGGGATTCGGGCAGTTCGCGGCACTCCACGCGCTCGGCGACGGCCGCTTCGTCGCGGCCTCGACGGACGGCGTCGGCACGAAGCTGATCCTCGGGAAGCAGCGCGGAGCCTTGCGTTCCTGCGGGGCCGACCTCGCCGCGCACTGCATCAACGACGTGCTCACCTGCGGTGCCGAGCCGCTGATCCTGCTCGACTATGTCGCCGCGTCGCACGTGAAGCTCGAGGAAGTGGCCGAGCTCGTCGAGGGGGCCGCCGAGGTCTGCCGGGCCGCGGGCGTGGCGCTCGTCGGCGGGGAGACCGCCGAGCTCCCGGGCATCTACCGGGAAGGAGAGCTCGACTTCGCTGGGACGTGCGTCGGGATCGTCGACACGCCACTCGACGGCTCGGCGATCGAGGCGGGCGACCTCGTGATCGGGTTTCCCTCCTCTGGCGTGCACGCCAACGGGTTCACGCTGGTCCGGCGCGTGCTCGAGATCGAGGACTATGACGGCGACGACCTGCTCGCGCCGACCAGGCTCTACCTCGACGTCGCGCGCCGACTGCGCGGGCGGGCGCTCGCGTTCGCGCATGTGACCGGCGGCGGAATCGCCGGCAACCTGGAGCGTGTCGTTCCCGCGGGCCGCCGCGTCGAGATCGACTGGGACGCCTGGGAACGCCCAGCGGTCTTCGGCTGGCTCGCGCGCCACGTCGACGAGAGCGAGATGCGGCGCGTCTTCAACCTCGGCATCGGCTGGTGCGCTGTCGTGCGGGAAGCCGAGCCGGACGAGCTCGTGATCGGGAGGATCGTCTGATCGGCGTGCTCGTCAGCGGGGAGGGGACGAACCTGCAGGCGCTGCTCGACGCTGGGCTCCCGGTCGTCGCCGTCGCGTCCAACAAGCCGGGCGTGCGCGCGCTCGAGCGTGCCGAGAAGGCAGGAGTCCCGACCGCGGTCTTCGACGCACACGACTACGCGACCCGCGACGAGCGGGATGTCGCGCTCGCCGAATGGCTACGAGAGCAAGGCGTCGAGCTCGTCGTCTGCGCCGGGTACATGCATCTCTTCCGCAAGCCTTTCTTCGACTACTTCGGAGGCCGGATCGTGAACACTCACTCGGCGCCCCTGCCCGCGTTCCCCGGCGCCCATCCCATCGAGGACGTTCTCGCAGCGGGCGTCGACGAGACGGCGGCGACCGTCCATTACGTCGACGAAGGCGTCGACACCGGCCCGGTCATCGCTGCCGAGCAAGTCCCCGTGCTGCCGGACGACACGGTCGACACGTTGCGCACGCGCGTGCAGACGGTCGAGCACCGACTGCTGCCGAGGGTGGTGAGAGACCTATGCGAGCGCTGATCTCCGTCTACGACAAGACCGGGCTCGACGCGTTCGCGCGCGGGCTCGTCGCGCTCGGCTGGCGGCTCGTGGCGAGCGGGAACACCGCGGCGGCGATAGAGGCGATCGGCCTTCCGGTCGAGCGCGTCGAGGACGTCACGGGCTTCCCGGAGATGCTCGGCGGACGCGTGAAGACGCTCCACCCCCGCATCCACGCCGGCATCCTCGTCCGCCGCGACCTGGCCGAAGACATGGCCGTCCTCGGCGAGCACGGGATCGAGACGTTCGATCTCGTCTGCGTCAACCTCTATCCGTTCGCGCAGACGGTGTCCCGCCCGGACCTCCGCGATCACGAGGCGATCGAGATGATCGACATCGGCGGCCCGGCGCTCCTGCGCGCCGCGGCGAAGAATCACGCCTACGTGGCGCCGGTGTCGAGTCCGGCTCAGTACGGGCCCATCCTCGAGGAGCTGAAGGGCGGCGGCGAGCTGTCGCTCGAGACGCGGCGACAGCTTGCTGCGGACGCATTCGCCACGACGGCCGCCTACGAGGCCGCGATCTCGAGGTGGTTCAACGTGCCGGCGACCTTCCCGGAGACGCTCGTGCTGCCCTTGCAGAAGGAGCGCGAGCTGGCCTACGGCGAGAACCCGCATCAGCGCGGCGCCTACTACGTCGAGCACACCGTGCGCTCCCACCTGCTTTCTCGGGTGGAGCAGCTGCACGGGAAGCCGCTCACTTTCAACAACCTCAACGATCTCGACGCGGCGCGCTCGCTCGTCCGCGAGTTCGCGCTGCCGGCCTGCGTGATCGTCAAGCACGCGAGCCCGTGCGGCGTCGCCGTCGGCGCGAACGCCGAGGACGCGTACGACAAGGCGCTCGCCTGCGACCCGACGTCGGCCTACGGCGGAGTCGTGGTCTTCAACCGCCAGGTCGAGGAGTTCCTCGGCGCCAAGCTCGCGGAGCAGTTCGTCGAGGTGCTGTTCTCACCGGGCTACGACGACGCCGCGCTCGAGGCGCTGCGGCAGAAGCAGGGCACGCGGATCCTGCTCGACACCGAGCGCCGCCGCGCCGACCCGGAAGCCCGCCACTACAAGCGCGTCCGGGGCGGCATGCTCGTGCAGGATCCGGACCCCGACCTCGAGGAGCGCGACAGCTGGGAGGTCGTCAGCGGCGTGGTGGAGGAGAGACAGTGGGACGAGATCGTCTTCGCCTGGCGTGTCTGCAAGCACGTGACCTCGAATGCGATCGTGCTCACGAAGGGGCTCGCCACGATCGGGATCGGCGGCGGCCAGATGAGCCGCGTCGACGCAGTGCGGATCGCAGTCGAGAAGGCCGCCGAGTTCGGTCACGACGCCACCGGCTCCGCACTCGCCTCCGATGCGTTCTTCCCCTTCCCCGACGGGCCGCAGATCGCGCTCGACGCCGGCACGAGGGCAATCGTCCAGCCGGGCGGCTCACGCCGCGACGACGAGGTGATCGCCGCCGTAGCGCAGGCCGGGGCGGCGATGGTCTTCACGGGCCGCCGCCACTTCCGGCACTAGCCGGGAATGTCGATTCGAAGCTCGGCCGTTCGTCTCTCTCATAGGATGACCCAACCCCAGGGAGGAGATCCGATGCAGGCTGATCCGAGGCGCTGGAAAGCACTCGCCGTCGTGTGCGCCGCCTTCTTCATGACGATTCTCGACGTATCGATCGTGAACGTCGCGCTGCCGTCGATCGGCAAGTCGCTGCACTTCGCGGAAGCCAACCTGCAGTGGGTGATCACCGCCTACGCGATCACCTACGGCGGATTCCTCCTGCTCGCGGGGCGCCTCGCCGACCTGTTCGGCCGCCGGCGTGTCTTCGTCATCGGCGTGATCGTGTTCTCGATCGCGTCGCTCTTCTGCGGCCTTGCGTGGTCCGAGGGCGTGCTGATCGCGTTCCGCGCCATTCAGGGCTTCGGGGCTGCGGTGATCACGCCGTCGGCACTTTCGATCGTGATGACGACCTTCGAGGAAGGAGCGGAGCGGAACAAGGCACTCGGCATCTGGGGCGCACTCGGCGGAGGCGGAGCAGCCGTCGGTGTGCTCGCGGGCGGCGTTCTGACGAAGTACGCCGGCTGGGAGTGGATCTTCTACGTCAATGTCCCCGTCGGCGCGCTCGCCCTCGCACTTACCCCGCGCTTCGTGCGCGAGAGCCGCGCCGAGCGCGAGACATCGCAGGACTTCGGCGGCGCGATCTCCGTCACGGCAGGACTCGCGCTGCTCGTTTACGCAGTCTCGGAAGCACCTAATCACGGGTGGACCTCCGGCCGGACCCTGGGCACGATCGCCGCGGCAGTCGTCCTGCTTGGGGCGTTCCTCGCGATCGAGGCACGTCACAAGGATCCGCTGATGCCGTTCCGGATCTTCCGAATCCACACGGTCGCGGGCGCGAACTTCGCGGGGCTCCTGCTCGGCGGGATCATCTTCGCGAACTTCTTCCTGCTCACTCTGTACGTGCAGCAGGTCCTCCACTACAGCGCCCTCCGCACGGGTCTGACCTTCGTTGCGACCGCCGGGTCGGCGGTCCTATGGGCAGGCGTCGCGCAGGGCCTCACGACTCGCTTCGGCGTCAAGCCGATTCTCGCTCTCGGCTTCATCGGACTGGTCGCCGCGAACATCTGGTACACGCAGATCCCGACCCACGGGTCGTTCGCGAGCGCGCTGCTGCCGGGCTACCTGATCATGGGCTTCGCGATCCCCTTTGCGTTCATCCCGATCTCGATCGCCGCGCTGGCGGGGGTGAGTCACGACGAAGCTGGGCTTGCGTCGGGGCTGATCAATACAGCGCAGCAGATCGGCGGCGCCGTGGGGATCGCAGTCTGCTCGTCCGTCTCGCTGACCCACTTCAACCACCTGATCCGGACGCACGGCAAAGCTTTCTTCGCGCAGGCGTTCACCTCGGGGACGGCGTGGGCGTTCTGGGTGCTGGTCGGCATCAGCGTGGCAGCGTTCATCGCCGGGTTGACCCTGATCCGCAGGGAGGAGCTAGCGCCGGCCGAGAGCGCCGAAGCTCACAGCTCGCCCGGCTTGGCGTAGCGGACGAAGAACGGTCCGAGCCCGGCCTGGTTGACCGCGAACAGCAGCGCGAGGTGATCCTCGAGCATCCGCGCACGGTCCAGACCGCCAGCGTTCACGGGGTCGTAGCCGGCGTCGCGGATCAGTCGCTCCGTGACCTCCCGCGCGTCGTCCTCGGCGCAGTAGAGGTTCGACGGGCGGACGCGCTGCGCGGCGATCTCGTCATAGACGAGGGCGAAGTTGAGGTTGAACGACTTCGCGGTCGGGCCGCCGACGATCGACTTGATCTCGTGCGCGTTCGACTCGAATTCCTCGTTCCGCCCGCGGAACGCGTTCGTCGCGTCGACCGTCACCTTGCCCTCGATGCCACGGACGTTGCCAAGCGCGTTGGCGATCTCGGCACCGGGAACCGCGACAAGGACGGCATCCGCAGAGGATGCGTCGCCGCCGTCGCGGCCGAGCTCCTGTACCTCATGGCCGGCGTTACGCCAGAGGCGGGCGAGCCCGCCGCCGACGTTCCCCCTGCCGATTACGGTGATCTTCACGGCTCCCCCCTCGCGTAGGCTTGGCCCCGATGTCGCGGGAGTATCCCACCGTCCTCGAGCTCGTCGGCGGCACGCCGATCGTTCGCCTGGACAGGCTCACGCCGCCCGGCCACGCGCGGATCCTCGCCAAGCTCGAGTACCTCAATCCCGGCGGCTCGGTCAAGGACCGGATCGGCCTCGCGATGATCGAGCAGGCCGAGCGCGAAGGGAAGCTCAAGCCCGGCGGGACGATTGTCGAGCCCACCTCCGGCAACACCGGCGTCGGCCTCGCCATCGCGGCGGCGAGCAAGGGCTACCGCTGCGTCTTCGTCATGCCCGACAAGATGAGCCAGGAGAAGATCTCGATGCTGCGCGCCTACGGCGCCGAGGTCGTGATCACGCCGACGGCTGTCGACCACGACTCGCCGGAGTCCTACTACTCCGTCTCGTCGCGGCTCGCCGAGGAGATCCCCGGCGGCTTCAAGCCGGACCAGTACTCCAACATGGCGAACCCGCAGGCGCACTACGACGTCACCGCACCGGAGATCTGGGAGCAGACCGGCGGCGAGATCGACGCGATCGTCATCTCCGTCGGCACCGGCGGCACGATCTCCGGCGTCGGCCGCTGGTTCCATGAGCGCAAGCCGGAGGTGAAGATCATCGGCGTCGATCCCGAGGGGTCGATCTACACGGCCGAGAACGACTCGGAGCTTCACCCGTATCTCGTCGAGGGGATCGGCAAGGACACGTGGCCCGACACGATCGACCTGACTGTCGTCGACGAGTGGATACGTGTCTCCGACCGTGACTCGTTTCTCACAGGGCGGCGGCTCGCGCGGGAGGAGGGCATCCTCGCTGGCGGCTCCGCGGGCTCGACGCTGTGGGCTGCAGTCCGCGTCGCCGAACGGCTGCCGGCGGACGCAACGGTGCTCGCGATCATCCCCGACTCCGGCCGCTCCTACATGTCGAAGTTCTACGACGACAACTGGATGCTCGAGCATGGTTTCGTCGAGCGCCAGGCGCCGCTGCCGACCGTGGACGAACTGCTGCACGCGAAGCACGGCGGCGAGGTGCCGGAGCTCGTCACGATCGCCGCCCATGCGAAGGTTGGAGAAGGCATCGACACGATGCAGCGCTACGGGATCTCGCAGCTTCCGGTCGTGCGCGACGGCCAATGCGAGTCGCTGGCCGACGTGATCGGCTCGCTCCAGGATCGCGCCTTGCTCGAGCGCGTCTTCGGCAATCCGGACGCGCTGCACGAGGACGTCGCGGCGGCGATGCAGCCGCCGCTCGCGGCCGTCGAGGCGTCGGCGACCTTGGACGAGGTGTTCGCGACGCTGACCGGCGGCATGAACGCCGTCGTCGTCGCGCGGGAGGGAAAGCCGGTCGGCGTCCTCACGCGCTCCGACCTGCTCGACTTCCTCGCGCACCGGCGTTAGCGTCAGAGCGTGATCGCCTGCTCGCAGTGCGGGGTAGAGAACGCGGCTGGCCGCAAGTTCTGTGGCGGCTGCGGCGCTCCGCTCGCGCTCAGCTGTGCTGCGTGCGGCGCGGCGAACGAGCCGGGAATGCGGTTTTGCGGAGAGTGCGGAAGTGCACTGGCCGCGGATGCGCCGACGCCTGCGCAGGCTGCCCCGGCCAAGGGCGCCGAACGGCGTCTGGTCTCAGTCCTCTTCGCCGACCTCGTCGGGTTCACTCCGCTCTCCGAGTCGCGCGACCCGGAGGAGGTCCGGGAGTTCCTATCGCGCTACTTCGACACCTGCCGCCGCCTGATCGAGATCTACGGCGGCACGGTGGAGAAGTTCATCGGCGATGCCGTCATGGCGGTCTGGGGGACGCCGACGGCACAGGAGGACGACGCCGAACGCGCGGTGCGCACCGCGCTCGATCTCGTCACCGCGGTGGCAGCGCTCGGCGAGGAGGTCGGCGCGCCTGACCTCGCGCTCCGTGCGGGCGTCCTCACCGGCGAGGCGGCGGTGCACCTCGCAGCCGAGGGCGAGGGAATGGTCGCCGGAGACCTCGTCAACACCGCGGCACGCGTGCAGACCGCGGCGGACCCGGGCACTGTCCTCGTCGGCGACGCCACGCGGCGCGCTACCGCGGCGGCGATCGCGTACGAGCCTGCCGGCGAGCACGAGCTGAAGGGGAAGACGGAGCCGCTCTCGCTCTTCCGGGCACTTCGCGTCACCGCGGTCCGCGGCGGCCGGCGGGTTGCGGCCGAGCTCGAGCCGCCGTTCGTCGGCCGCGCGCGCGAGCTGCGCCTCGTGAAGGAGCACTTCCACGGCGCGGCAGAGGAGCGGAAAGCGCACCTCGTCTCGGTGGTCGGCATCGCGGGAATCGGCAAGTCGCGCCTCGCCTGGGAGTTCGAGAAGTACCTCGACGGGCCCGTCGACGAGGTGCTGTGGCACAGAGGCCGCTGTCTCGCCTACGGTGACGGCGTCGCCTACTGGGCGCTCGCCGAGATGGTCCGGATGCGCGCGCTGATCGCGGAGGAGGACACGCCGGAGGAGGCGCTCTCGAAGCTGTCCACGATGCTCGAGCACCGCATCGAGGATGCAGCCGAGCGAACCTGGCTCGAACCGCGGCTCGCGCACTTGCTCGGTCTGGCCGAACACGCATCGGGCGACCGGCAGGATCTCTTCTCCGCGTGGCGGCTCTTCTTCGAGCGCTTGGCCGAGCAGAGCCCTGTCGTCCTCGTGTTCGAGGATCTCCAGTGGGCAGACTCAGCGCTGCTCGAATTCGTCGAGCACCTGCTCGAGTGGTCGCACGCCCACCCGCTCTTCGTGCTCGCGCTCGCGCGGCCGGAACTTGCCGAGCGTCGACCGGGCTTCGGCGCCTCTGGTCGGAACGCGACGACGCTCTCGCTCGAACCCCTCTCCTCCGCCGCTATGGAAGAGCTCCTCGACGGCTTCGCCCCGGGGCTTCCGGACGACCTGCGCACACGGATCCTCGAGCGCGCCGAGGGCGTCCCGCTCTACGCGGTCGAGACTGTTCGGATGCTCCTGGATCGGGGCCTGCTCGCCCGGCAAGGAGACGTTTACCGCCCCACCGGACCGATCGGAGCCCTTGAGGTGCCGGAGACGCTGCACGCCCTTGTCGCCGCCCGGCTCGACGGCCTCGCGCCTGAGCAGCGACGCGTGCTCCAAGACGCGGCCGTCCTCGGCAAGAGCTTCACGAAAGGCGGGCTCGCCGCCCTCTCCGGCCTCAGCGAGGCGGAGCTCGATCCGATCCTCGCCTCGCTCATTCGCAAGGAGGTCTTCTCGGTGCAGGCCGACCCGCGCTCTCCGGAGCGTGGGCAGTACGCCTTCCTGCAGGACCTCCTCAAGCAGATCGCATACGAGACGCTCGCGAGGGCCGACCGGAAGGCGAAGCACCTTGCGGCGGCCGAGCACCTCGCGCAGGCAACCGGACAAGCCGAGCAGGAGGCCGTCGAGGTCGTTGCAGCCCACTACCTCGATGCGTACGAGGCCGCACCCGACGCACCTGACGCGCCGTCGATTCGAAGGAAGGCGGCCGAGCGACTCGCGCTCGCCGGCGATCGTGCCGCATCGCTCGCGGCGACCGAGGAGGCGCTGCGGTACTTCGAGAAGGCTGCTGCACTCGCCGAGGAGCCGCTCTGGCAGGCCGATTTGCTCGAGCGTGCGGGACGCGCGGGGCAGGAAGGCGGGAGATATCCCCAGGCGCTGGGCAACTACGAACGCGCAATCGAGCTCTATCGCGCCGAAGGCGAAGCCAGGCGAGCCGCGCACGTGACGGGCGCGATGGGGATCACGATGGGGTTCACCGGAGATCTCGCCGGCGGCGCCGAGCTGATGGAGGAGGCGTTCGCGGCGCTCGCCGACGACGAGCCAGGCGAGGAGCTTGCGGAGCTGGCCGAGGCACTCGCACGCCACCGTGCCTTCCTCGTGGAGCTCGACGCGGCGCGTGAGAGGGTCGAGCGGGCGTTGGAAATCGCAGAGGCGCTCGTGCTGCCGAACGTTCTCGTTCATGGGCTCAATACGAAGCACCTTCTGCTCGAAAGCGAGGGCCGGCACGAGGAGGCCCTCGCGCTCCTCGAGCACGCGATCGAGCTCGGTCGGGAGTATGAGCTCGGCGATCCGCTGGAACGTGCCCTCTACAACCTCTCGTACCAGTTCGCCTCACGCGATCGCTTCGCCGACGCGGCTGCGGCCGACCTCGAGGGACTCGAGCTGGCGCGCAGGCGAGGAGATCGTGTCGCCGAGCAACGCTGCTTGGGACACCTTGTGATCGCTCGTTGGGACCTGGGAGAGTGGAACGAGGTCGAGCAGCTCGTGACAGAGATGACCGTCGACGACATCCGCACGATCGGCGAACGGGCACTCGGGGCCTTGAGCCTGGCGCTCGCGAGGGGCGACTTGCCGAGCGCACGCGCTGCTCTCGAAGCCGGCTCGGCAACCCGCGACTCGCAAGAGTGGCAGACACGGGCCTTCTTCCGGATGCTCGAGTCGCAGCTGCTGCGCGCCGAGGGGCGGCTTCCCGAGGCGCTGGCTGCTGCGCACGAGGCTCTAAGAATCGGCGAGGTGTCAAAGCTTCATCCGCTCTACAAACAGGCGTGGATCGAGGCGTGTGAGTCAGCATTGGAGCTCGGCGATGAGGCACAGGTGGAGGAGCTGCTCGGCGAGGTCGAGCGCCTTCCGACGTCGGAGCGAACGCCGCGCATCGTGGCGCAGGAGGCACGCTTCCGTGCCCGCCTCCTCGGGCTCCGCGGCGATCGGGACGGCGCCGCAACGATGCTCGTGCGCGCCATCGACGGCTTCCGCGCACTGCAGATGCCGTACTGGCTTGCGATCGCGCTCCTCGAGCAGGCGGAGCTCGGCGTGGAGGATCCCGCGCCGTTGCTCGCCGAGGCGCGCGAGATCTTCGAACGCCTCGGCGCGACGCCGTGGCTCGAGCGGGTCGACGCTGCGAAGCGCGCGGTCACCGTCTAGCCGGCGGCTAGTCTCCACGCATGGCCGTCGAACGCCTCGAATCGCTGCTGCAGGACGCGTTTCCCAACGCGGCGGAGCTGCGCGTCGAGGACCGCACCGGCGGCGGTGACCATTTCCAGGTGATCGTCGAGAGCACGCGCTTCGATGGGCTGCCGCTGCTCGAGCAGCACCGGCTCGTCAACGACGCGCTGGCCGAGCCGCTGCGCGACGGCACCATCCACGAGCTTCGGATCAAGACGAAAGGGACGACATGAGCGAGAACGAGCTTTCCGCACGGATCAAGGACGTGATCGACAACGAGCCGGTCGCGCTGTTCATGAAGGGCACGCCGCAGTTCGTGATGTGCGGCAACTCGGGCCGGGCACTCGAGGCGCTCCGCGCGGCGGGCGCGCCCGTGACGACGGTCGACATCCTCCCCGACCCGTCGATCCGGCAGGAGCTGTCGGAGCTGTCGGGCTGGCCGACGATCCCCCAGGTCTTCGTCAAGGGCGAGCTCGTCGGCGGCGCCGACATCACGCAGGAGCTCGCGGAGACGGGCGAGCTGCGCAAGATCCTCGAGGAAAAACTCGGGGAGAGCTACGCCGACGGCGCCTCCGAACACGTCGTCGACGTGCTCAGCGGCACGCGCGCCTAGCGCGGATCCAAACGACCTTTGCGGAACGGCTCGCCCTCGCCGTAGTGTTAGGCCATGGCGGGCCGAGGGGGCCGTAGCTGATCCACTTTCTGATCCGGCGGATCTTCTGGACCGTCTGGCTCTTCGTTGTGGTCACGTTCTGCGTGTTCGTGATCTTCTACCTCATCCCGGGGAGCCCACTGCACCTCACCGCGATGGGCATCAGCGACGCGCAGCAAGCGAACCGCGTCGCCAACCAGCTTCATCTGAACGTCTCGATCTACCAGCAGTACTGGATCTTCGTCTGGAACATCGTCCGGCACGGCTCGCTCGGCTACTCCTTCTACGACGGCGCCTCGGTGCGTTGGATCCTCGGCCAGGATGCGCGCGTCACGGGGTCCGTCGTCGGCGGCGCCGCCTTCTTCTGGCTGTTGATCTCCATCCCGGTGGGGATCATCTCCGCTCTGAAGCCGCGCTCATTCCTCGACCGCGTTGGGACGGTGTTCGTCCTCGTCGGCATCTCGGCGCCGACGGTCTGGTTCGGTCTCATGCTCGCCTACACGTTCGGCTACAAGCTGGGCTGGACGCCGATCGCCGACTACTGCAACTTCTTCCCGAACTCCACGGGGACGTGCAGCGGCCCGGCCCGTTGGGCGTACCACCTGATCCTGCCCTGGATCACCTTCACGTTCCTCTTCGCCGCGATCTACGTCCGGATGATCCGGTCCAGCATCCTCGAGACAGTGAACGAGGACTTCGTCCGTACCGCGTGGGCCAAGGGCGCTCCGCGGCGGCGGGTGGTGATCCACCACATCCTCCGCAACAGCATGCTGCCGGTCGTGACGATGCTCGGCATGGACGTCGGAGTCGCGCTCGGCGGATCGGTATTCATCGAGAACGTGTTCACGTTGCACGGCCTCGGCTTGGAGTTGGTGACCGCGACGAATCGCGACGACGTGCCTGTCGTCGTCGGCATCGTCGTCTTCGTCTCGCTCGCGGTGATCACAGCGAACTTCCTGATCGACCTCGCCTACACCTGGCTGGACCCGCGGGTCCGCCTGCGCTGAACGCTAGGAGCTGCCCGAGACGATGAAGGCGACGAGATCGGCCAGCTGCGTCGGGGAGAGCGACGAGCCGAAGGTCGTCGGCATCAAGCCCTTGCTGAAGCCCTTCGCGATGTAGGCGTCCGGGTTGACGATCGACTCCTTGACGAACGAAGCAAGCGCCATGTTGTTGTCTGCCTTCGCGTCCTGAGCCGGCGCCGTGTCCAGATTCGGGCCGATCGTGCCGTTCGAGCCCGCCGGCTTGAAGGTGTGACACGAGGCGCAACCGTTCGACGCGAACACTGCCTTGCCGGCAGTCGCGTTACCGCCACCGCCGCCCGACGAGGTCGTGGTCGCGGAGGACGTCGTTGTCGCCGCTGAGGTCGTCGTCTGCGCTGAGGTCGAGCCGGCCGTGACCGTGCGCACGACCGTCGCCGACGGCTTCCCGAGCGAGGTGTAGTGACCCACCGCATAGCCCGCGAAGCCCGCCGGGAAGAGAAGCACCGCGAAGAGAATCCAGACGAGCACCTCGCCGGTCGAAGACCACGGGTTCTGACGTCTCGGGCGCGGCACGGGCAGGAGGCTATCGACTCGCGTCGCGCAGCGCGGCGGCTACCTGCTAGGTAGGAGGAACATGGGGACTGCAGTCGCAAGCCTCGCCGCGATCCGGCGCCTCGCCGTATCGACGCAGTCGTACGCGTCGCGCTTCCGCCGCGCGCCGGCGAACGACGTCGAAGCGGCGATCCAGCGCCTCGGCGCCGTCCAGCTCGACTCGATCTCGACGGTCGACCGGGCGCACCGCCTCACGCTCACGAGCCGGATCGGCGCGTACGACGAGACGCAGCTGCAAGACCTGCTCACGTCGGGGCGCATTTTCGAATACTGGGCCCACGAGGCGTGCCTCCTCCCGGTGGAGCTCTGGCCGCACTTCCGCCGGACGATGGAGGGCGACGGGCACTGGGGAATCCACGACCGGGCGCTGCTCGAGCACGCCGAGCTTGTCGAGCCGGTGCTCGAGCGGATCCGCGCCGAAGGGCCGCTCGCGTCGCGCGACTTCGGAGGAACCCGGACCGGTCCGGACATGTGGAGCCGGACGCCCGCGAAAGCGGTGCTCGAGGCGCTGTGGGATCGGGGCGCGCTGGTCGTGGCAGGCCGCGAGTCCTTCCAGCGACGCTACGACCTCGCCGAGCGCGTGATCTCCCGCGCGATCCTCGATGCGCCCACCCCGGACGAGGACGAGACGCTGCGCACGTTCGCGCTGCTCGCCGTCCGCGCCCGGGGTGCGCTGACCGAGCCGGCGATCCGCGAGCACTGGCGACTCAAAGGCGGACGTGCCCGCCTCCACCACCACGTGCTCGCGCTCGTCGACGAGGGTCTCCTTCGCGAGGTGCCGGCCGATGACGGCGGCCCGCCGTTCTACGTCGACGCCGAGGCAGAGCTGGACGGCGATCCCGCGCCGCCGGTCCTCCTCTGCCCGTTCGACAACCTGCTCTGGGATCGGCCGTTGCTCGAGCGCCTCTTCGGCTTCCGGCACGTGATCGAGGTCTACAAGCGCGAGCACGAGCGCGCCTACGG
>DASSLB010000004.1:0-11083 GCA_035689945.1 Gaiellaceae bacterium
AGCAGTGTCGAGCGGATGCGCGCCGTCGGCGTCACCACGGTGACCGTGCGCTCGACGCGCCGGCCGACGAGCCAGCCGATCCAGCCCGGCCGTCGTACGTCGACCCGCACAGTCACGTGCTCACCGGCCGCGAGCCTGACGTGCGGCCAGACGACGCCGTGGCTTAGTCCAACCGGCAGGGGCTTTCCGTCTGCACGTGTCACCGCCACGTGCTCAACGTGGCCGGAGAACCCGGGCATGGAGACGATCGCGAGGCCGGTTTTCGACGCAGCAACCCCGACCGACGGCCACGCAAGTAGAGCAGCTCCTGCGGATCCCCCAACGAGGAGCGCTACCACGAGCGTCGTCAGCAACCAGCCGCGCATCCTCATGGATTCAGTATTGCCTACGCTCCGCCCATGTCCGGTCGAGGCACACCGCGCGAGCTCTCGCGCGTCGAGATCGACGAATTCCTGCGCGGACAGCGGATCGCACGTCTCGGCTGTAACGCCGGCGACCAGACCTACGTCGTTCCGTTGATCTACGCCTACGAGAACGGCGCCATCGTCGCCGTCACGACCGAAGGGCGAAAGACCGAGATGCTGCGCGAGAACCCGCGGGTCTGCGTCGAGGTAGACGAATACGATTCGGACGGCCGGGGAAGCTGGCGAAGCGTGATCGCCTACGGAACGTATGACGAACTGGCCGGCGACGCCGTCGAGCCCGCGCTAAGCCTCTTGAGAGAGCGGTTTTCGCGCGCAGCGGGCCGCGCCGCAGCGCCGCGTTCACTCGGGCCGAACGTCGTTGTGCTCCGGATTACGCTCGGCGATATTTCCGGTCGCGCTGTCGAACGTTGATTTTTCCCGCATGAGCAGGGAATGAGACTTTGTTCGGAAATAGAAAAACACCCGGTTTGGGAATGGACTTTCGTGCAACGCCGTTCTATAACTCGGTCGGGAGGCGGCGTTGCGCGTTACGCCGCCGGGGCGCCGGCGCCAAACCGGCAGCCCACCACGGACGAAAGGAATAACACTGAGCGACACGATTCATCTGCACGACCTCTCGCCTGTCGAGCGCCTGCTCGAGGAGGCCGCCGAGCGCGGCTTCGTCGAGGAGAAGGACATTCAAGCGCTCGCCGACGAGCATGAGCTGACCGAGGACGATCTCTCGGGCCTGCGCGCCGCGCTCGAAGAGCGTGACGTCGTCGTGCGCGACGAGACGCCCGAGGAGAGTCGGCCGGTCGCAACCGCTCCGGTCACGGGCACGCTCGACCCGCTGCAGCTGTTCATGGACGCAGCGGGCCGTCACAAGCTGCTCACGGCCGCCGACGAGGTTGCGCTCGCGAAGCGCATCGAGCGCGGCGACCTGGTGGCCAAGGAGAAGATGATCAACTCCAACCTTCGCCTTGTCGTCTCGATCGCGAAGCGCTACCAGGGACACGACGTTCCGCTCCTCGACCTCATCCAGGAGGGCGTGATCGGCCTCAACCGCGCCGCGGAGAAATTCGACTGGCGCAAGGGCTACAAGTTCTCGACCTACGCGACGTGGTGGATCCGTCAGGCCTGCCAGCGTGCGGTCGCGAACCAGTCCAAGACGATCCGCATCCCGGTGCACGTTCAGGAGCGCCGGATCAAGCTCAACCGCGCCTCGGCGGAGCTGCAGGCGAAGCTGGGTCGCGAGGCGACCGCGGAGGAGCTTGCCCACGCGACGCGGCTCAAGCTCGAGCACGTGGAAGAGGCACTCGATGCCGTCGATTCCGTCTCCCTCAACCAGGGGCTCGGCTCGGACGGCGACTCGGAGCTCGGCGACCTGTTCGCCGACGAGTCGAGCGTCGACCCGGCCGAGGAGGCGGTGGAGTCGGTTCGCCGGCAGCGCGTACAGCGCGCGGTCGCGGACCTGCCCGAGCGTCAGCGGCGGATCATCGAGCTCCGCTTCGGCTTCGACTCCGAGCCGGCCTCACTCGAGACGATCGGCAAGGAGCTCGGACTCACGCGGGAGCGCGTCCGCCAGCTCGAGAGCGACGCCCTCGCGCGGCTCCAGCTCGCGCTCGGCGACGAGCTCGTCTTCGCCGCCTAGGCGGCCGGGGGCGAGGAGAGAGACACCGCGAAGGGCCGGGAGCGATCCCGGCCCTTCGCTTTGGCTGCAGGGTCGGCCCTCTAGCCGTGCGCGGCGAACTTCGCCGCGGGCTGATTCTCAGCGGCGAGCGCGTCACAGAGCAGATCGACGACCTGCGGGTCGAACTGCTTGCCTGCGCAACGCCGAAGCTCGCGGACCGCTTCTTCCTGCGTCCGGGCAGCTCGGTAGGTCCGATCGCTCGTCATCGCGGAATAGGCGTCACACGCGGTGATGATCCGCGCGGAGAGCGGAATCGCTTCGCCCGCGAGACCATCCGGATACCCCGTCCCGTCCCAGTTCTCGTGCGTCGAGCGCACGATCGCCCCCACCGACCGGAGCGCAGGCGCGGCGCTGAGAATCCGCTGGCCGATCAGCGTGTGCGAGTGGATGAAGCTCCACTCGGTCGCGTCCAGGGCCGCGCCCTCCTGCAGCACGACGTCCGGGATGGCGAGCTTGCCGACGTCGTGCAGCTCGGCGGCGAGCCTGAGCTCCTCCAGCTCGTCGCGCAGGAGGCCGAGCCGGTCGCCGACCCTCACGGCCAGAGACGAGACATCCGCGACATGCGCGCGAAGCTCGGGCTCGCGTTCCGCGAGCGTGCGGAGGAGGGGCTCGTGAGCCATGCCGCGCTGGATCTCGGCGAGCATCTCCTTGTGGGCGTACAGGCGCTCGTCGGCGACGCTGAGAGCACCTGACACGGTCGATGCATCGTCCGGGATCACGGCCACCCCGTAGGCGCTCGTGACCGAGAAACCCTCACCGCCTTCGCAGAGCGCATCGCCGACGCGACGCAACTCCAGCTCCGGCGCGGTCGAGAGGACGCAGAACTCGTCGCCACCCATGCGGTACGCGACCCCGAGGGGAGCGGCGGCCGCCGCGAGCTTGGCAGCGAGTCGGGAAAGCAGGGCATCGCCGGCGGGATGGCCGAAAGTGTCGTTGTAGGCCTTGAACCCGTTGAGGTCGAAGAGCACCAGCATCCGCCGCTCGCCGGTGCGCGTGTGATCGAGCTCGTCCTGGAGATCCAGGAGAAGCTTGCGCCGATTGGGAAGGCCCGTGAGGGCGTCCGTCAGCGCCTCGCGGCGGCTTGCGTCGAGCAGCTGGGTGTTCTCGCGAAAGCTGAGCGTCGTCCGCGCGAGGACGAGGACGATTGTCCCGCAGGCGAGAACGAGCGCCAACGTGTGCACCCGAAATTGGGTCCCCGCGACGAGAACTCCGGTCGCGATCAGACCGCACACGACCGGCGTGCCGAGCAGCGAGCGCGTATGGAGCTCGACGCGAGGGACGCGACCCGGCCGCTGCCAGGCCGAGAGGCCGATGAGGACGAGTGAGAGCGGCCACACCAGGTCGAGGAACCTTCCCTCGACGTAGGTGCCCACTGCCGACTGGTAGAGGTAGATCGCATCGCCGATGGTGTTGAAGACCAGCCCTGTCGCGATCAGCGCCCAGGCACGGCCAGGACGCCAACGGGTGACCGAGAAGACGAACACGAGAAGAGCGAGCAGGAGCACGTCGCCGAGTGGATAGGCCATGTTCGTAAGGACGACGAGCGGCGGGCCGTGCGTGGAGTTCACGACGACCTCGAGCAGCACAGACGCGCCGAGCGCGCCCGCTGCCGTAGCTGCGAGGAGCCCGTCGAGCCAAAGGCTCGCGCTGAAAGTCGAGACACGCCGGCGCAGCAGAAGCACGATCCCGACGTAGAGCAGGGGGTAGAACGCGAGATAGCCCACGTCGGCGACGGACGGGAACGGGGGGTTCCCGTGGTACCGGAAGTCGTAGACGATGTCGCCGCAGGTCGTGGCGAGGACTCCGGCCCCGATGAAGAACCAGGCCGCACGCTCGGCGCGCACAAGGCAAGCGCGACCCAGGATGCTGAGCGCCGCAAGGAGCTCGAGCCCTTCGTAGACCCACGTCTGGTACAGCCGCGTACCACCCGGCGAGAGATGTGCGATGTAGGCCATTCCCAGCGGGATCAGGCCTATGAGGAGGATCGCCTGCCAGACCCGCAAGAGCACGGGCGCGCGCGGATGAGCCGCAGCTTCCATGAGCTGGGCCGGATATCGGCACAAATCGCCCTCCGCTTTACCTTCGCTACACGATGCTTATGTGAGCACTGCGGCTGCGCCCAGCTCGCTCCGCAGCTTGATCAGCAATGCCTCGAGGGCGAGCGGCGTCGAGACCTGCAGCTCCTCCGCCTCCCGCCACGCCGCCCGCACGAGCTCGCACGCCTCTTCGGCGCCGTGCATGCGTTCGAGCGTCGCGTCCGTTCGCAGCTCGGCGAGGCGATCGACGTGCACCGCCGCCGCCTCGGCACCCGCGGCGACGACGACGAGATCTCGGTACCAGGACTCGAGCTCCTCGAGCAGCGCGAGCAGCTCTTCGCGCTCCGCGCCGCGTTGAGCCCGGCGGACTCGCTGCTCGGCCTCCCGTCCCGTCAGCTCGAGACCTTCGACCTGGATCTCGGCTGTCTTTTTCGCCTCCGCCCCGCGCTCGGTGATTCCGGCGAGGAGCTCCTCGGCGCCGTCAGCGGGCTCGAACCCCGGATCGGAGTACACCGCTCGCGCAACGCCGATCAGGACGTCACGCCGGCGAGCCGCAGCGGGGTCGAGGAGCTGCAGGGCCCGGCCGAGACGCCCACCGGCAACGCGCGCGAGCGTGGTCACCTCCGCCTCTGCGAGCTCGGGGGCGTGCGCGCGGATGGCCTCTCGAACGGCAGGCTCCGACAGACGCCGGAAGGGCACGAGCTGGCAGCGAGAGCGAATCGTCTCGGGTAAGGGCCCGATCCGCTCGGCGACGAGAACGACGACGGCGTACGGCGGGGGCTCCTCGAGATCCTTGAGGAGCGCATCGGCGGCGTCCTCGTTCAGCGAGTCGGCACCGAAGACGAGGTACACGCGCCGCCCGGCCTCGAACGGCCGCATGTGCAGGTCGCGGCGGAGCTCGCGAACGTCGTCGATGCGGATCTGCTCCCCGAGGGGCTCGAGGACGTAGAGGTCGGGATGGCTGCCGCGCTCGACACGCGCGTGGTCGCCGAGTAGCTCGGCGGCAAAGCGGCGCGCGAGCTCCCGCTTGCCTACGCCTGCCGGGCCGTGGAAGAGGTAGGCGTGCGCCGGGCCCTCCTGCAACGCCGCGGCGAGGAGCCGCTTTGCCTCGTGCTGCTCAGGAACGGTCTCGAAGCCGCTCACGTACCTCCCTCGCGATCGTTTCAGGTTCTCCGGTCGCGTCGATCGTGACGATTCTCTCCGGGAATCGCTGCGCCAGCTCGCGGTAGGCGGCGTCGACTCTTGCCTGCAGTTTCGTCCCCTCGCGCTCGAGACGGTCGGGATCAACCTGGCGGCCGGTTGCCACGTCGGGGTCGAGCAGCAGCAGAAAGGTCACGTCGGGGAGCAGCCCGCCCGTGACCGTGAGATTGAGCTGGAGCACGGCGTCGACCCCTAGCCCACGCGCGATCCCCTGGTAGGCGAGCGAAGAGTCGACGTAACGGTCGCAGACGACGTCAGCGCCGCGCTCGAGGGCAGGCCGGATCACTTCCTCCACGTGCTCGGCGCGTGACGCCGCGAAGAGAGTGGCCTCCGCCCAGGCGCCCATGAACGGGCCGTTCAGGACGAGCGTGCGCACGGCTTCGCCGAGCTCCGTGCCGCCAGGCTCGCGGGTGAGAACGACGTCGCGGCCCTCGCCAGCCAGCGCCGCCCGCAGCAGCTCCGCCTGCGTGGACTTGCCCGAGCCGTCGGCTCCCTCGAAGGTCACGAACACGAGCCGCCACGATACGCGGCTCCGCCCGAGGAGGAGCGGTAGCCCGCAGGACGAACCGTGATGGTCCGTGGAGCACGTCCATCCTCTCGATCGTCCGTTCCCATGGCGCGCTGCAGCCCTCGCGGCCGCCGCTGTCGCGCTTGCCGAGCTCACTGCGCTGCTTGCGCTCGCGGGCGCTCATCTCTTCCACGTGCACCACGCGTCCGCCTCGTCCGGGACCGCGACGACACCTGCGCGCCACGTCACGAAGACGGTCGTCCGGCCGCTTCGGCCCCGCTCGCGCGTGTCCGTCCTCGTGCTCAACGGCAACGGCGTCTCGGGCGCCGCGGGGACCGAGGCGGCGCAGCTGCTCGCACGCGGCTACCGCCACGCTGCCCCGTCCGACGCTCCGAGCACGTATGCGCAGTCGGTGGTCCTCTTCCGGCCGGGCTGGCAGCGGGAGGCTCAGCGCCTTGCGCTGGACGCAGGAATCCGCGCTGCGACGCCGCTCGACGTCCGCTTGCCGCGCTCCGATCGTGGCTACCAGGTCGTCCTGATCCTCGGCACGAACTAGCCTCAGAAAGCTGGTTTCGCATCCGTCCGACGCGGGGTCTACGGTCCCGTTCCCCGTCGGAGGATGCGCGTGCCGGCGGCGCGGTCGAGAAGCGGTCGGAGACTAGAGTTCCGGGAGGGGAAATGGCTAGCGTCGAGCAGGTTCCGAGCACTGAGCAGACGGCCGAAGAGGTCGTCAACACCGTCGTCGAGGAGGGCGCTCGGCTCGGCGTGAAGCGCTTTTTCACGATCCCGGGTCGTGACCCGTTCGACGAGATCGACTGGGAGACACGCGAGGCGGTCATTCCCGGCCGCGACGGCCCCGCGTTCGAGCAGCGCGGCGTCGAGTTCCCGAAGTTCTGGTCGCAGACCGCAACGAACATCGTCGCGCAGAAATACTTCCGCGGCCGCCTCTCCTCGCCGGAGCGCGAGTCGAGCGTCAAGCAGATGATCGGCCGCGTCGTCGACACGGTCGTCGCCTGGGGCAAGGAGGGCGGCTACTTCGCCGACACCGACGAGGCAGACACGTTCGAGGCCGAGCTGAAGGCGATCCTCGTCAACCAGTACGCCTCGTTCAACAGCCCTGTCTGGTTCAACGTCGGCTTCGAGGCGACTCCGCAGTGCTCCGCCTGCTTCATCCTCTCGATCGACGACTCGATGGAGTCGATCCTCGACTGGATCCGGCGCGAGGGCGTCATCTTCCGCGGCGGCTCCGGCTCGGGCGTCAACCTCTCGCACCTGCGCTCGTCGAAGGAGCAGCTGTCGAAGGGCGGCTACGCGTCCGGCCCGGTCTCGTTCATGCGCGGCGCCGACGCTTCCGCCGGCACGATCAAGTCGGGTGGCAAGACGCGGCGCGCCGCGAAGATGGTCGTCCTCGACGTCGACCATCCGGACGTCGAGGAGTTCATCTGGTGCAAGGCCAAGGAGGAGCGGAAGGCGCGGGTCCTGGAGTCGGCCGGCTACGACATGTCGCTCGACTCGCCCGACTGGGCCTCGATCCAGTACCAGAACGCCAACAACTCCGTCCGCGTCAGCGACGTGTTCATGGAGGCGGCGACGAAGGGCGAGGAGTTCAACCTCACCGCCCGCACCGACGGCACCGTCCTCGAGACGCTCGACGGACGGGACCTGCTGCGCCAGATCGCCGCGGCGGCGTGGGAGTGCGCCGACCCGGGCGTCCAGTACGACACGACGATCAACTCGTGGCACACGCTCCCGAACACGGGCCGCATCAACGCCTCGAACCCGTGCTCGGAGTACATGTCGATCGACGACTCGGCCTGCAACCTCGCGTCGCTCAACCTCATGAAGTTCCGGCGCGAGGACGGCGAGCTCGACGTCGACGCGTTCGAGCACGCCGTGGACGTCGTCTTCCTGGCCCAGGAG
The DNA here is from genome assembly GCA_035689945.1 of Gaiellaceae bacterium. Lineage (GTDB taxonomy): Bacteria > Actinomycetota > Thermoleophilia > Gaiellales > Gaiellaceae > Palsa-739. The sequence goes on from DASSLB010000004.1 coordinate 7,759, forward strand.
ATCCTCGTCGGCTACTCGTCCTATCCGACGCCCGAGATCGGACGGAACGCCAAGCGGTTCCGCCAGCTCGGGCTCGGCTACGCAAACCTCGGCGCGCTCCTCATGGCGCGTGGGCTCCCGTACGACTCCGACGAAGGACGGGCCTACGCCGCCGCGATCACCGGGCTCATGACCGGGCGCGCCTATCGCAAATCAGCGGAGATCGCCGCGCGGATGGGGCCGTTCGACGGCTACCAGGTCAACCGCGCGCCGATGGTCGGGGTGATCGCGAAGCACCGGGCGGCGGTCGGCAACATCGAGCACGCCGACTCCGTCCCCGCCGACCTGCTCGGCCATTGCCGCAAGGCGTGGGACGACGCGCTCGACCTCGGCGAGATCCACGGCTTCCGGAACGCGCAGGCGACAGTGCTCGCACCCACCGGCACGATCAGCTTCATGATGGATTGCGACACGACGGGCGTCGAGCCTGACTTCTCGCTCGTCAAGTCGAAGAAGCTCGTGGGCGGCGGAGAGATCACGATCGTCAACAAGACCGTGCCGATGGCGCTCGAGCGGCTCGGCTACGCGCCGCGCGAGATCGAGGAGACCGTCGCCTTCATCGACGAGCGGAACGGTGTCGTCGGCGCGCCGTACGTGAAGACCGAGCACTACCCGGTGTTCGACTGCGCGGTCGGCGAGCGGGCGATCCACTACAGCGGCCACGTGAAGATGATGGGCGCCGTCCAGCCGTTCATCTCCGGCGCGATCTCGAAGACGGTCAACATGCCGGAGGAGGTCAGCGTCGAGGATGTGATGGACCTCTACATCGATGCGTGGAAGCTCGGCGTCAAGGCGATCGCGATCTACCGCGACAACTGCAAGGTCGCGCAGCCGCTCTCGAGCTCGAGCAAGGACGGCCAGCAGGCCGTCGCGACACCGCCGATCCAGGTGCACGAGCGGAAGCGCCTGCCGCTCGACCGCACCGAGGTCGGCCGCAAGTTCCAGGTCGGCGACCACGAGGGCTACATCCACGTCGGCCTCTACGACGACGGCAGCCCCGGCGACATCTTCGTCGACATCGCGAAGGACGGCACCACAATGGCCGGCCTGATGAACTCGCTCTGCCTGGCCGTCTCGATGGGTCTCCAGTACGGCGTGCCGCCTGAGGTCTACGTCTCGAAGCTCAGCCACATGCGCTTCGAGCCGAGCGGGCTGACGAACGACGCGGACATCCGCACGGCGAAGTCGATCGTCGACTACATCTTCCGCTGGTTCGGCAAGCGGTTCCTGACTCCCGAGCAGCAGGAGGAGGCGGGGATCCTGTCGCCCGAGGTGAAGCAGCGGATGGCGGAGCGCTACGCAAACGGCGAGGCCGCCGCACCCGCGGAGCCGGCCGACGCGCCGCCGCCCGGCCAGACTGCGCTCTTCAACAGCTGGGAGGACGCCGTCGAGTGCGCCCGCTGCGGCGGCAGGATGGTTCGCACCGGCAGCTGCTACACGTGCCGGGACTGCGGCACGAACACCGGCTGCTCCTAGGCATCTAAGGAGGATCCGTGCACGGCGCCGCAAAGGAGGTGCCGTGCACCGCCCGACGATCAGGCTGGCGGCGAGTGCCGCGTTCGTCGTTGCGTTCCTCCTTGGCGGTGTAGCGACCCCGGCGGCCCAAGCCGCGATCACGGGCTCGCACATCACAACTCCCTCCGATCCGTCGTTCTTCGTCGCGGACGAGGATGCCAAGTCACAGACCTTCGCCATCTCGGGCACGACCTCCGGTGGCAACCCCGCGAGCGACAGGATCGATGTTCGCTGCTACCACGGCGGGACATCCGTGAAGGTCGTGGGGAACGTGAAGCTCAGCTCGAACGGGTCATTCTCGATCCGCGCCGCCGACCTCAACAGCCTCGACGCCCTGACCTGTCGGCTGCGGGCGGTCCCGGCGGGCACGAAGCCCGCCGACGTGACGCCGTTCGTCGGGGTCGTGATCGGTGTAGGCAGCCGCGACTCGGCCGTCGTGGGCGGAGGAACGAACAACGGAAAGCCCTACGACTACTCCTTCGACGCCCAGCAGCAGACGGGTGCCTTCGACTACGTCTCGCTGGGCAGCTGTGGCCTCCTTGACGGCTTTCTCTACAGCGCGAAATTCGTCAACACCGCGGTCACCTACGCCTGCAACGGGGGACTCCTCGGCCGGGAGTCGAGCTCCGGCGCAACCCGCTCCGAAGTCCAGATCGGCGGCGAGAACGCCTATCCGCCCGCTGCGGCGTTCCTGATCAACTCGAACGCCACGGGCCTGCCGACACTGACCAACACGTACACCGTGGATACGGCCACGGGGAACGTCGTGATCCACGAGGCGGATCCGCTCGTCAAGTGTCCCAGCGCGACGTACCCGCCGACGACGTCGTCGTGCTCCAGTTTCGTTTCCGCCGGCGTGACCGACAACCGCACGATCACGCAGGACCACGACGGCCACGTCAGCTGGATCTCCGACACGCTTACGAGCACGGACGGCGCGTCCCATCCCGTCGACCTTCTCTGGAACAACAGCCAGCGCTTCTGGGGGCCGAGCGGCGACTCTGGGCAGCTCGAGTACGAGTTCCCCGGCCAGAGCAGCTTCGCGAAACACGTGAAAGGCGACGCAATCCCGCTGCCCACGGCGGCTGCGCCGGGCACGATCCGGATCCGGATGGCAGGCGCAGCCGATGGCGACGTGTCGACCGGTCAAGGCGCGATCGTCTACGACCGCCCGGCGACCAGCGCGGAGTTCACCTCGATCACGAACCTCTCCAGCGACTTCACGCTGCACCAGGCTGTGACGGTGCCCGCGGGTGGCTCCACGAGGTTGCGGTTCGCCTACGTCCAGGACTACCTCGCGGCCAACGTCGCCTCGCTCGCGCAGACAGCGAGTACGGCGTTCCTCAACACGATCGCCGTCTCCAGGTCCGGCAAAGGCAAGGGGAAGATCATGAGCTCGCCCGGCGGCATCTCCTGCGGCAAGGTCTGTTCGCACGGCTACGGCTACGGCACGCGGGTGACGCTGAAGGCGAAGCCGGCCAAAGGCTCGCGGCTGGCGGGCTGGTCGGGCGCATGCAAGGGCGCACGCAAGTGCACGATCTCGGTCACCGCCAACACCACCGTCGGCGCCAGGTTCGTCCTGCGCCCGTGCGTCGTGCCTAACGTCATCGGCAAGTCGCTGCAGGCGGCAAAGCTCGAGATCAGAAAGCGGTTCTGCTCGGTCGGGAAGGTGGCGACCGCGCCGTCGACACTCCAGAAGTGGCGCGTCGTTTCCCAGCGCCCCAGGCGCGGCACGGCGCTGAAGCAGAACGCCAAGGTCAGCCTCGTCGTC
>DASSLB010000005.1:0-5651 GCA_035689945.1 Gaiellaceae bacterium
GTCGAAGTACGGCGGGAGCCGGACGTAGGTCGACTCCTCGTCCCACGCGTAGAGCTCGCCCTCGGGCGTGTCGAGCGCGCGCCAGCGCTCGTCGCCGGTGAAGACGTCGGCGTAGACGTCCGTGTACATCTGGCCCTGCACCGACTCGCCGATGACCGCATCGATCTCCTCGCGGGTCGGCCACAGGTCGCGGAGAAAGACGTCCTCGCCGTCGGAGCCCTGGCCGAGCGGCTCGTTCACGAGATCGACGTCCATCCGCCCGGCCAGCGCGTAGGCGACGACGAGCGGTGGCGACGCGAGGTAGTTCGCCTTCACCTCGCCGTGGATGCGCGCCTCGAAGTTGCGGTTTCCGGAGAGGACGGCGGCGACGACGAGGTCGCCTTCAGTGACAGCGGCGCTGATCGGCTCGGGCAGCGGGCCCGAGTTCCCGATGCACGTCGTGCAGCCGTAACCGACCGTGTTGAAGCCGAGCTCGTCGAGATAGCCGTCGAGGCCTGCGGCGCGGTAGTACTGGCTCACCACCTTCGAGCCCGGCGCAAGCGACGACTTGACCCACGGCCGCCGCGTCAGTCCGCGCTCGACGGCGTTCCTGGCGAGGAGCCCGGCGGCGATCATCACCGACGGGTTCGACGTGTTCGTGCAGGACGTGATCGCTGCGATCACGACCGAGCCGTGCTCGAGTGTGTAGTCCTCGCCCGGCACCGGGACGCGGTGCCGCTCGAGCGTCGCCGTCTGCACCGGCGCAGGCTCGTCGTCGGCCACGGCGTCCCCGGTCGGCGGGTCGCTCGCCGGGAACGAGTCCGCGATCTCCTTGTCGTACGTCCCGTTCTCGAGGTCGACGCCGAAGGAGCCGAGCGATTCGAGGAACATCTCCTTCGCCTTTGCGAGCGGAACGCGGTCCTGCGGACGGCGCGGCCCGGCGAGCGACGGTTCGACGTCATCGAGGTCGAGCTCGACGACCTGCGAATACTCCGGATGCTCCCCCGGCTCGTGCCAGAGGAGGTTCTCCTTGCAGTACGCCTCGACGAGTGCGACTCGCGTCTCGTCGCGGCTGGTGAGGCGCAGGTAGTTGAGCGTCACGTCGTCGACGGGGAAGAAGCCGCACGTTGCGCCGTATTCCGGGCTCATGTTCCCCAGCGTGGCGCGGTCAGCGAGGGCCAACGAGCCGACGCCCGGGCCGAAGTACTCGACGAACTTCCCCACCACGCCCGTCCGCCGCAGGGTCTCGGTCACTGTGAGCACGAGGTCGGTCGCCGTCGCGCCCTCCCGCAGCCCGCCGGTCAACCTGAACCCGACGACCTGTGGCACGAGCATCGAGAGCGCCTCGCCGAGCATCGCGGCCTCGGCCTCGATGCCGCCGACGCCCCAGCCGAGCACGCCGAGGCCGTTGACCATCGTCGTGTGGGAGTCGGTGCCGATAACCGTGTCCGGGAAGGCGATGCCATCGCGCACCTCGACGACGCGCGCGAGGTACTCGAGGTTGACCTGGTGCACGATCCCGGTGTTCGGCGGCACGACGCGGAAGTTGTCGAAGGCGCCCTGACCCCAGCGTAGGAAGGCATAGCGCTCCTTGTTCCGCTCGAACTCGAGCTCGACGTTGCGCTCGATCGCGAGGCGCGAGCCAAACTCGTCGACCTGTACCGAATGGTCGATGACGAGCTCGACCGGGATGAGCGGGTTGATCGCGCTCGGCGAGCCGCCCTGGTCGCGCATCGCGTTCCGCATCGCAGCGAGGTCGACGACGGCCGGTACCCCGGTGAAGTCCTGGAGCAGGACGCGGGCGGGGTAGAACGAGATCTCCTGCGATGGCTCCGCATCGGCGACCCAGCTGGACACGGCTTCGGCCCCTTCCTCCGAGCCCGCGCGCAGCACGTTCTCGAGCAGGATCCGCAGCGTGTAGGGGAGCCGAGCAGCGGCGGCATCGAGCCTGTGGATCTCGTATGTCTCGTCGCCGACGCGTAGCTGCTCCATGCGTCGATTCAAGCAGAGGCTGGCCGCGCTACGTTCGCTCCTCCTCCCGAGTCGACTGGGAGCCGGCCTTCAAGACTGCCCAGCGTAGGCACAGCTCGCCCACAGAGACGAGCGTGCCGCCGAGCACCAAACCGGCGCGGCTCTTCTTTCCCCTCCGGGCGAGGACGACGGCCCCCGCGGTTGCGAGCCCTTTCGCAGCCCACGAGAACCTGCCGAGCGGGCCCTCGCGCTGGGCCGGCACAGCCGTGTCGGCTACGCGCGCCATCGAAGAGTCATTCCGATCCGACCAGCCGTGTCAACGGGGTTGGGAGATTCGCGCTGTCGCCAAGCGGGGATACGCGCGGCGTGAAGCACGTCCTCGCCTGGGCTGCGTGGTGGATCGCGCTCTTCTGGCTCTGGTTCCTGCTCGTCGGCGAGTGGAACCCGCAGGAGTTGGTCGCGGCCGCCATCGCAGCGACCATCGCTGCGAGCCTGGCCGAGTTCGCTCGCGTCCGAACCGGCTTCCACGCCCGTGTGCCGCTGCGCGGGCTCGCCGCCCTGCCACAGGCACTGGGCATGGTCGTCGTGGACTTCGGCATCGTCGCCTGGGCGCTCGTGACGAGCGTCGCGCGCGGCCGCGTCGTTCGCGGCCGGCTCATCTCGCGGGAAGTCGAGGGTGGAGCCGCTGGCATTCGCGGCGTGGGTCCGCGCGCCTGGACGGTGCTCGTCGCCGGCTACAGCCCGAACGCGTACCCGATCGACGTCGACCCGGAGACGCGCATCGCCCTCCTACACGACCTCGTCCCTCACCGGCCGTCGGAGAGGCCCCTGTGAATGCCTTCCTCATTGCGGCGACCGTCCTGATCGCGGCGCTCGCACCGCTCCTCGCCGTCGCGTCCCTGCGAAGCCCGATCGACGGACTCGTCGCGCTCGAGGCAGCGGGGGCGATCCTCACGCTGACCCTGCTCTGTCTCTCCGTCGGCCTCGGCCAGCCGACGTTCTTCACCGTGCCGATCATCGCCGCGGTCGCTTCCTGGATCGGCTGCCTCGTGTTCGCGCGCTTCCTCGGCCGCTGGACCTGATGCACGCAGCGGATCTCGTCGTCGACGTCCTCCTCGCGCTCGGCGTCGCAGCCGAGCTGCTCTGCGTCACGGGAGTCATCGTCATGCGGACGGCGCTCGACCGCCTCCACTACGCGGCCGCCACGACGACGGTGCCTGCCTTTCTCATCCTTGCGGCCGTCCTCGTCCGAGAGCACTTGACCTCGGGAGGCATCGAGGCGATCGCGGCGGTGTCGCTCCTGTTCCTTCTCAATCCGGCCCTCGTGATCACGACCGCGCGTGCAGCCCACCGGGCCGACGACCCCACCTTCGACGCATGACCGTGGTCGCGACGCTCGCGCCGCTGCAGGCGGTGGTCTTCGCGCTCATCGCGCTCGGGGCTCCGCTCGTCGTGCTCACGCGCGACCCGCTTCGCCAGGCTCTGGTGAACGGCATCTACGGTGTCTCGCTCGTCTGTCTCTTCGTCGTGCTCGCGGCGCCGGACCCGGCGCTGTCGATGCTCGTCGTCTCGGGAATCGCGTACCCGCTAGTGATCCTCGCCGCCATTGCTCGCGTGCGCGGTGAGCGGCGCCGAGCGAAGGAGACGACGAATGACTAGGCGCGTGCGGTTGGCACTGCTCGGCCCCTCGCTCCTCGGGCTCGGCGCGCTCTTCGCATGGGCGATCGCCGGCCTCCCCTCCTTCGGGGACTACCGCGGGCCGTACGGCTATGTGCTCAACGGGATCGTCGTCCCGCTCCGCCACTCGACGAACGTCGTGATGGGGACGACGTTCGACGTGCGCGGCCTCGACACGATGGGGGAGGAGTTCATCCTCTACGCGGCGGTTCTCGGCGTCACGCTTCTGCTTCGGGACGAGGCGGGCGCAGGCCGGGTGGAACGGCGGACGCGGCGTGTGCGCAGCGACGCAGTCCGACTCGCCGGCGTCGTCATGATCGGCGGCGGCCTCCTGGTCGGTCTTTGGCTCGTCGCCTTCGGCTACATCACGCCCGGAGGAGGCTTTCCGGGCGGCGTCGTCCTCGCCGGCGCGATCCTCGTGCTGTACCTCATCGGCAGTCACCGCGACTACCGGCCGTTCCGCAACGAACACGTTCTCGACCCGTTCGAAGGGCTCGGAGCGGGTGGCTACGTCGTGGCTGGTGTCGCTGCGCTCGCCTCGGGGATGCCGTTCCTGACCAACCTGTTCGGATACGGCCGGACCGGGACGCTCGCGTCGGCTGGCAGCATCGGGATCCTCAACGCAGCGGCGGGGCTTGCGGTGACCGTGGCGATGCTGCTCCTGTTCGCGGAGTTCCTCGAGACCTACGTCGTTCCGCTCGAGCCGGAGGATGCGGCGTCGTGAGCTATCTGCCCTACGCCGTGGCCGCCTGGCTGTGCCTGGTCGGGCTCTACGGGGTCGCAACGAGCCGGAACCTCATCCACCTCGCCGTCTGCCTGACGGTGACCCAGTCGTCGAGCTACGTCCTCCTGCTCACGATCGGGTACGTCAAGCACGGGAGGGCGCCGATCTTCAAGGGGATCAAGCTCGGCACGCCCGCAGTCGACCCGGTCGTGCAGGCCCTGACCCTCACGGACATCGTCGTCAGCGTCGTGGTAGTCGCGCTCATCCTCGCGCTGGCGCTCGACGCGCACCGGCTCTCGGGCACGGTCGACCCGGACGGGATCGTCGACATCTCGGGATGAGCTGGATCCCTCCGCTGCTCGTCGCGATTCCGCTGCTCGCGGCGGTCGTCGCCGCAGGGCTCGACCACATCACGCCCACCCCGGTGCAGGACGCGCTCGTCGTCGCGTGCTCGGCGACGACGACAGCTCTGGCCGTCGTGCTGCTCTGGCACGCCGAGAGTCACGAGGTCGTGCACTGGTTCGGCGGCTGGCAGACGCGGCACGGCGTCGCCCTCGGCATCGACTTCGCGGTTGGCCCGCTCGCGGCGGGGATGTGCGCCGTGATCGGGCTCGTCGTGACGCTCGCGCTCCTCTATTCGCTCACCTTCCTGCGCGAGGCCGCACGTCTCTTCGATGCGCTGATGCTCGTCGCGCTCGCGGCGATGTGCGGCTTCGCGATGTCAGGCGACCTGTTCAACCTCTTCGTCTGGCTCGAGCTGATGGGCGTCGCTGCCTTCGCGCTCACCGGCTTCACGGTGGAACGCCTCGGTCCGGTGCAGGGCGCGGTCAACTTCGCGATCACGAACAGCGTCGGCGGCTACCTCTTCGCCGTCGGGATCGCGCTGCTGTACGCGCGCAGCGGCGCTCTCAACCTCGCCCAGATCGGTCGCACCCTTTCGCACGGCCCCGCGGGAGGTCTGGTCATCTTCGCGATGACGCTCCTCTTCTGCGGCCTCCTGATCAAGGGCGCGGTCGTGCCATTCCATCTCTGGGCGGCTGATGCCTATGCCGTGGCCCCCGCGCCCGTCTGCGCCGTCCTGGGCGGCGTGATGACGGACATCGGCCTGATCGGAGTTGCCCGGCTGTACTGGACGGTCTTCGACGCGCCGTTCGGGCATGGGCATGCCGTCGGCGACGTCCTCCTTTGGCTCGGGCTGGTCACAGCGGTGCTCACCGGAGCGATGGCCTTCCTGCAGCGGCACCTGAAGCGCATGCTCGCCTACTCGGTCCTCTGCCACATCGGGATCATGCTCGCGGGA
>DASSLB010000006.1:0-2386 GCA_035689945.1 Gaiellaceae bacterium
GTCCGCATCAGGTTCGCGGTCTCGGTCGTGACGTGGAGGCAGGCGGAGATGCGGAGACCGGCGAGGGGCTGCTCGGCCTCGAACCGTTCCCGGATCGCGGCAAGCACCGGCATCTGCCGGTCCGCCCATTCGATCCGCCTCTTGCCCTCCTCGGCGAGGGCGAGATCCTTTACGTCATAGCGCTGCGTGGTTGCCATCTGTTCCTTTCGTTATGCGGCGAGAAGTCGTTCGTGTTTGCGCTGCTCCCACTCGACCCAGCCGAGCTGGTCTTCAAGGTCGGCGAGCCAGCCGTCGATCGCGGTCTTGAGCTCGGGCTCGCGGCGGAGCCGCGCGGCGAATGCGATGTCGCCGATCCCGAGGCCGAACCTTTTCCGCAGCTCGGCGAGTGAGCGGAGCTGGTTCAGCTCGCGCAGGCCGTAGAGCCGGTAGCCGGCGGGCGTGCGCGACGGAACGACGAGCCCGGCCTGCTCGAGGTAGCGGAGCATCCGGGCGGACCAGCCGGTGTGCTTCGCGGCATGGCCGACATGAAACGCATCCATCCACACGACCCTAACACAGCTGTGTCAAGGCTTGCGGAGGTAGTTCCGCAGGCGCTCAGCTGCTACGGCGGCTTCTTCCGGCGGTGGCGGACCGCCGCCCCGGCGCTCCTGGTCGAGATCCCAGCCGCGCTTCTCGTCGGTCGCCCACCGCGGGTACACGACCAGGTGGACGTGGAGCGGGGGCTTGTCGACCCACATCGTGAGGTACGCGCGCTCGGCACCGAGCCCGTCCACGATCGCGCCGGAGATTCGCCGCAGGAACGGGCCGAGCTCGTCCGCTGCCCCGTCCGGCAGCCGCCACAGATCTTCGATGTGCTCCTTCGTCTTGACGACGACGGCTCCGACGCCGAACGGCCCGACGCAGTGGTCGGCGTGCCAGTGCTCCGTCTCGGCGATCGTCCCGCCCGGAACCTCGACGCTACCTGCCGTCGCGTCGCAGGCCAGGCAGCCTTCGACGCTCATGCCTCGCCCCGGAGTCGTGCGACGAGGCGGTCGAGCGCAGCCTGGTCGGCTCCGGCGGCAAGGAGACGGTTGCGGATCCCCTCCCGCTCCTCGATCTCCGCGAGCACGTCGGCCAGCGTCCGGCCGGCCGGCTGGATGATCCGGCGGCGCCGCTCGCGCTCCTCGTCGTCCGGCGCCTCGGCGAGCCACCCCTCGTTGTGCGGCGCCCAGCTCTCGTCGCTCAGCGCGTGATCGGCAGCAATGACGTCGGGCTCGACGCCCGCGAGCCAGAGCGCCATCCCACAGGCGATTCCCGTGCGATCGCGGCCGCCGGCGCAGTGGATCGCGGCTGGAGGATCGGCGTCCCCGAGCAGCGTCAGCGCCTGGGCGAGCTCCGTCCGGTAGTGGTCGGCGAGCGCGAGATAGGCGTCCCGCATCGACGGCCAGTCCCACGCGGCGGGGACTGGTCGTGGGTCCATCGCCTGGCGCACGACCGGAACCGGCAGGGGCTCGAGAGCCTCCTCGTCCTCGAGCTGCGGCCGGAGGTTGACCACGAGCGAGACGCCGTAATCGGCGAGCGCCTGCCGTCCCTCCCCGCTCAGTCCGGGCAGGGAGTCGGCGCGCACGACGACGCGGTACGCGGTCTCGCCTCCATCCGCGAGCGGCAGGCCGCCCAGGTCACGAACGTTGACGCACCCGTCCCAGCGGAGGACACGGTCAGGGGTTGCTTGTGCCCTCGCGTCCATAGCGGTCCTCGAGCCGGACGACGTCGTCGAGATGCGGGGTCGAGACCTCGAGGATCGTCGTGTCTTCGAGGGCGGTAAGGCGATGAACCGTGCCGGGGCGATAGCGGAAGCACGCGCCGGAGGTGATGACCTCCTCGTCAAGCGCCTCCTGGCCCGCTTCCCCGAGCTCGAGCCTCGCGCGGCCGCTCTCGACGTACCAGCTCTCGTCCTTCTCACGGTGGAACTGGAGGGAAAGCGACTCGCCCGCCTTGATGAAGAGGATCTTCCCGACGTACTCGTCGGCGTGAGCCCAGATCAGCTCCCAGCCCCACGGCTTCTCGACGCGGCGCGGCTCGAACGCGAAGCGGTCGAGGGAGCCGTAATTCGGCGAGTCGAGCGTCATGCAAGCTGCCTCTGCGGACGCCACTCCGGATGCTCCGCAATGAACTCGGCCGCGCGACGGAGGTCCTTGGGCGTGTTCACGGTGAGCCATACGCCGTGGTGGCGGTGCGCGTGCAGCCTTCGCTCGCGCGCGAGCTGCGGGAAGGTCGACTGCTCGTGGTCTCCCTTCTCCGGGAGGAGCGCCAGCGCTTCCTCGCCGAGGACGTAGACGCCGGAGTTGACCCAGTGCTCGAGCAGCGGCGCCTCGCGGAAGCCTGTGATCGTACCGCCGTCCTCGAC
>DASSLB010000007.1:0-4588 GCA_035689945.1 Gaiellaceae bacterium
TGTTCGAGCGGCGCGGCATCGTGCTCGTGCCTGCCGACGGCGCCGACGAGGACGAGCTCACGCTCGCCGCGGCCGAGGGAGGCGCCGACGATGTCTCCCGCGACGGCTCGTCGTACGAGGTCCTCTCGGCAGCGGAAGCTCTCGCCACGGTGCGCGAGGCGGTCGCCGGCGCGGGTTTCGAGATCGAGTCGGCCGAGCTGACGATGCTGCCGAAGACGACCGTCGCCGTCGAGGACGAGAGCGAAGCGAAGAAGATCCTGCGCCTGATCGACCAGCTCGAGGAGAACGACGACGTGCAAGAGGTCTACGCGAACTTCGACATCCCTGAGCGGGTGCTCGAACTGGTCGCGGGCTGAAGCCCGCGAATCGCGGTTTGAAAGGATTCGTCCGGCCGGGTCCGTAGCTTTCTGACGTGAAGGTCGTAGGCATCGATCCGGGGACTGCTGCTTGCGGGTACGGAGTCGTCCAAGAAAGCGGAGGCCGCCTCAGGGAGGTGGCCCACGGATGCTGGTCGACGCCCGCCGGACAGGACACGGTCATTCGTTTGAAGACGATCCACGACGCCGTCGCGGAGCTCATTGCCGACCACGCGCCGGATGCGGTGGCGCTCGAGGAGTCGTACGTCGGCGCCGACGCCCGCATCGCACTCTCCGTCGGTCAGGCACGCGGCGTCGTGCTCGTCGCGGCCGCCAACGCGGGAGTCGCCTGCCAGGAATACGCGCCCGCCCGCGTCAAGCAGGCGATCTGCGGCTACGGCCGCGCCGAGAAGGCGCAGATGCAACGGATGGTGAAGATGATCCTCGGGCTCTCGGAGCTCCCGACGCCCAATCACGCCGCCGATGCGCTCGCCGTGGCGATCTGCCATGCGCTTTCGCCGCCCCTGGTCAGGGCTGCTTCCGGGTAGAAGCGCTCCGTGACCGCGTTCGTCAAGCGTACGGCGCGTGCGGTGCGGATCGTCGTCGCCCACCCGGGGATACCGCGGCCGATTCGCTGGCTGGCGGCGTTCGGCCTTCTGCCGATCCCTGGGCCGTTCGACGAAGCAGTGCTGCTCATCGTGGCGCTGATCCTGTTCCTCTTCTATCGGGAGAGGCTGCGGCAGGCGTGGAGCGAGGCGGGAGCCGGGAGCTGAGAACGTCCGTTCCGGTGCGTACGCTGACCCGGTGATCGCACGTCTCCGCGGCAAGCCTGCCGCCAACACGCCGGAAGGCTTGATCCTCGACGTCAACGGGGTCGGCTATCTCGTTCACGCGACGCCAACCGCCGCCCGGAAGGGCGATGCCGCGGGCGAGATCACGGTCGAGACGTATCTCCACGTACGGGAGGACGCCCTCCAGCTCTACGGCTTCGCCGACCGCAGTGAGCGGGAGCTGTTCGTTCATCTCCTCGCGGTGAGCGGCGTCGGGCCGAAGGTCGCCCTTGCGGTCGTCTCGGGGTCGCCGGTCGCCGAGCTGCGCCGCGCGATCGCCCGCGAAGACGCTGCGCGATTCCAGGCGATTCCCGGCATCGGCAAGAAGACGGCCGAGCGGATCGTGCTCGAGCTGAAGGAGAAGCTCGGCGATCCCTCGCTCGCGCCTGCACCCGACGGCTCCGGCGAAGGGCACGTCGTGGCGCGTGACGCGCTCGTCGAGCTCGGCTGGACGCTGGTCGACGCCGAGCGCGCCCTGGCCGAGGTCGACGACGACCTGCCGCCGGAGGAACGCGTGCGGCTCGCGTTGAAGAAGGCCGCATGAACGCGACGCAGTTCCTCGCGCCGGCTCTGCGCGACGACGAGGAGGAGGTCGAGCAAAGCCTTCGTCCGCGCCGGCTCGACGAGTTTGTCGGCCAGGCGCGGATCAAGGAGCAGCTCGCGATCGCGCTCGACGCAGCGAAGGGCAGGGGAGATGCGCTCGACCACGTCCTCCTCGTCGGGCCCCCGGGACTCGGCAAGACGAGTCTCGCTCACATCATCCGCGAGGAGCTTGGTGTCGGGATCCGCTCGGTCGCCGGCCCCGCGCTCGAGCGAAAGGACGTCGCGGCGATCCTCACCGCGGTCGAGGCGCGCGACGTCGTCTTCGTCGACGAGATCCACCGCCTGAGCCGCGCCGCCGAGGAGATCCTCTATCCGGCGCTCGAAGACTTCAGGCTCGACATCGTGATGGGGCAGGGGACGGCTGCGCGCACCCTCACACTCGACCTGCCGCCGTTCACGCTCGTCGGCGCGACGACACGCACGGGCCTCCTGACGTCGCCGCTGCGCGACCGCTTCGGGATGACGTTCCGGCTCGACTATTACGACGACGGCGAGCTCGCCGCGATCGTGCGCCGCTCGGCCGGGATCCTCGGCGTCGAGATCGCAGCCGACGCCGCCGACGAGATCGCCGGCCGCGCGCGGGGCACGCCGCGGGTCGGCAACCGGATCCTGCGCCGCGTCAGAGATGTCGCCGAGGTGCGGCACCAAGGCGCGATCACGACGGCGATTGCCAGGGAGGCGCTCGAGCTGCTCGAGGTAGACGAGGCTGGCCTGGAGCGGCTGGACCGCGAGCTCCTGCGCTCGATCGTCGAGAAGTACGACGGTGGCCCCGTCGGCCTCAACACGCTCGCCGCTGCGCTCGGCGAGGAACCCGACACGATCGAGTACGTCTACGAGCCGTATCTCCTGCAACTCGGCTTCATCCAGCGGACACCGCGAGGGCGCACGATCACCTCGCTTGGCCGTGCCCACCTCGGCGCCGCACCCCAGACCGAAGCGGACGCGCGCCTCTTCTAGCGTCCGAGCTAGTGTCAGACCGTGCCCGACCTCTGGACACCGGTCGCGGAACTGCCGCACGAGGCGTTCGTCGAGCGCCTGCACAAGGCAATCGCGTCGTTCGCCGAAGCCGTGGGTGTCGAGAAGCCGCTCGTCGAGGTCGAGCTCGCCGACTCCTCGCGATTCGTCCTCGACCGGATTGAGCCCGAGCCCGGCTTCGGGATGGTGACGCTCTACCTGAACGACGCACGCGACGACGCGCCCGACGCGCTCATCGTCCCGATCGGCTCGATGCGGCGCATCGAGTTGAGCAAGTCGCCGGAAGAGCGAGTCCAGCGCTTCGGCTTCAGCGTGCCGCCGGCTGCCTGAGCCGTGTGGGTCCTCTTCACGGCGCCCTGCCCGACGCCTGACGGCCGCACCGCTCGAGACCTGTACGAGAAGCGGCTGACGTGGATCGACGATGCGATGCGCGAGAGCGCGCGGGAGCTCGGTTGCACGTTCCATCGCGCCTGGGCTGCGGTCGACGGCTCCGCCTTCTACGCACTGGCGCACTGGCGTACGCGTGAAGGTGCGCGCGAGTTCTTCGAGCGCTGGGAGATCGACGCCGAGCCGGGTGAGGAGGCGATCGTCCTAGAGGGCGACGTCGGGCTCGTGCCGCTCGGCGGTGACTAGCGCGCGAACGCCGCGGACCAGCCACGGCGCGACGAGCAAGGCCATCACGTCGAACCAGACGTAGCCGCTGGCGACCCCGCTCGGCGGGTTGCCGTCCGGAATCCCGAGCCCGGGTAGATTGTGCGCCCAGCGCCAGGTCCCGATCGAGGTCCCATACAACTCGAGCGCGCCGACGACGAGGAAGACACCGGCATAGGTCGCCCGCGAGCGCGAACGCCAGAGAAAGACGAGCAGCAGCGGAACGCCGAACGCCCCCGCGACGTCGAGCGTCGGCAGAACCGCGAGGCCGGCGATCCCCCAGGCTGCGGCTCCCACCGCCGCGGTCCAGACGACCGCGCGCGCCCGGAGGCTGCGGCTCAGGGCGACGCCGCTCAGGTAGACGAGCCCGTGGGCGGGCGGGATGAAGAGCGGCAGGTTGTGCAGCCGGTAGTGGTAGACGCCCCAGACGAGGGATCCCGTCACTTCTCCGACGGTCGCGAAGAGGACTACACCGATCGCCTGGGCGCGCACGAGCGGCGGGAGCGGCCGAAGCGCCGCCCCCAGCACGGCGAAGGTCAGCGCGCCGAGCGCGAGCTGGCCGTGCAGCCCCACCTGCGTGTCGAGCGCGAGGAGCCCTGCGAGGTACGCAGGCAGAACGACCGCGTAGCGGCGGGGAACACTCACTTCCGGTACTGGAGCTCGTGCCAGCTCGGGGTCGGGAGGAGCTCGAGAAGCGCGCGGCCGCCGTTGGTGTCCGCGAACGTGAAGTCCTGTCGTTCGTCGTCCCAGCCCACCTCGAGCAGGCCCTCCTTCACACGGTGGTCGAGCCAGGCACCACGGAAGACGAGCTTCTTGAGCCAGTAGACGAGCGACTCGCCCCGGACGAGCGCGAGCGCGTCCCAGTGGCGCACGAGGTACTCGCCGAGCGCGCTGCGGGGGGTCTCGATCGCGTCGCGCTCGACGAGCTCGACGAGATCGGCGGTCTCGTCCTCGTCCAGCTCGGGGCCGGCAACCAGCCCCAGCCGGACGGCCGCCGCCGTCACGCGCTCCTCGAAGTCGAGGCTACTGAAAGAGAAGCGGTAGCCGAGGAACTCGACGACGTAGTCGTCGCCGGAGTTGTAGTTTCCGGCTGCTTCCACGGCCGAAGCGTACCCTGGTGCCGTGCGCGTACTCCGCTATCCGGCGGCCCTTTTGGGGGTGTTGGGGCTCGTC
>DASSLB010000008.1:0-5016 GCA_035689945.1 Gaiellaceae bacterium
GACTCCGATGACGGAGAGCACGGTCCCGGAGCCGGAGGACCCGTACGGCATCGGAAAGTACGCGGTCGAGCTCGATCTGCGGGCGGCGCAGCGGATGTTCGGGCTCGACTACACGATCTTCCGGCCCCACAACGTCTACGGGGAGCAGCAGAACGTCGCCGACCCGTACCGGAACGTGATCGGGATCTTCATCAATCAGCTTCTGAGCGATCGGCCGATGACCATCTTCGGCGACGGTCTGCAGACGCGGGCGTTCACGCACATCGACGACGTCGCGCCCGTTATCGCGCGCTCGATCGACGTCCCGCAGGCAGCGAACGAGGTCTTAAATGTCGGCGCCGACACTCCGCACACCGTTCTCGACCTTGCGCACACGGTGGCCCGCTCCTTCGACGTCGCCGAGCCCGAGATCGAGTTTCTCCCCGCGCGGGAGGAGGTCGTCCACGCGTTCTCCGATCACGCGAAGCTTCACAGCGTCTTCGGCCACGAGCCCGCGGTCCCCCTCGAGGACGGCCTTCGCCGGATGGCGGATTGGGCTCGTGAGATCGGCGTCCGCGAGCCGGTTCGCTTCGAGAGCGTCGAGGTGCTGCGCAACCTGCCGCCTTCCTGGGCAGCCGGTCTGACGCAGACCACCTAAGTGCCCGACGTCTCGGTCTCACTCGTCAACACGAACTCGCGCGAGCTCCTGCTCGCCTGCCTCGAGTCGCTTCAGGGCACCGAGGTCGAGATCGTCGTCCTCGACAACGCATCCGAGGACGGCTCCGCCTCGGCCGTCCGCGAGCGCTTCCCGGACGTCCGCGTGATCGAGCAGCGCCACCGGGCAGGCTTCGGCGCCAATCACAACACCGTGATCCGCGCCACGACCGGCCGCTACGTCTTCGTCCTCAACGAGGACACGACGAGCGAGGACTGGGGCTTCGAGCGGATGGTCGCCCACCTCGACGCGAACCCGCGCGTCGCTGTGCTCGGCCCGCGACTCGTCTATCCCGATCGGCGCCTGCAGTCCTCGGCCTGGCGCTTCCCTTCCCCGGCAACTGCTGCGCTCGGCCTGCTCACGCTCGGACGCGCCGGGATCCTCCAGTCGGGCGGGAGCGAGACGCGCGACGTCGACTGGGCGATGGCGGCGGCGCTCATGGTGCGGCGCGAGGCACTCGAAGAGGTCGGCCTCTTCGACGAGGAGTTCTTCATCTATTCCGAGGAGACCGATCTCTCGCGCCGCCTTCGCCGTGCGGGCTGGCGGACGCAGTACTTCCCGCAGGTGACCGTCGTGCACCACGAATCGCAGTTCAGCGTGGGGATCCCCGAGCGGCGGATCAACGAGATGTGGCGCGGCCGTCACCGCTACTGGCGAAAGCACCACTCCGCTGCCGGTGCCGCGGTCGCCGCCTTCTTCACCGGCGCGCAGTACGCCGCGCGGGCGCTGCTGGGAGCTCGCGACCGAGACTTCGCGGGCCGGATGCGGCTCCATGCGCGTGACGCGATCCGCGTCCGCGGCCCCGGCCTCCGCGAGCTCGCCGAGGAGTGGAACCGGGAGCATGCCGAGAGCTAGCGGACTCCGAAACCTTCGGGCAAGATTCGCCGGAGTCCAACACTCGGGGGGAATGTGACGACTGTTCAACGAATCAGGTCGAAGAGGTCGCATCCTCTCCCAGCCTCGCGCGCACACCGTCCGGCGCATCTCGCGCGCGGCACGTGGCGCAACCGCGTCCATCACCGGCCGGAGCCGGGCGGCAGCGTCGGAGGGAGCAGCACCCCCGAAACGCCGGCGCCCGTCCTCTTGGTCGACGACGAGCCTGCGATTCGCACGATCTGCCGTGTGAACCTCGAAGGTGACGGGCTCGCGGTGCTCGAGGCTAAGGACGGAGCCGAGGCTCTCGAGGAGGTGCGGCGGGAACGGCCCTCGCTCGTGCTCCTCGACGTGATGATGCCGGGCGTCGACGGCTGGGACGTTGCAGAGGAGCTTGCGTCGGACGCCGGAACGCGCGACATCCCCGTCGTCTTCCTGTCGGCGCGCGCCGCATCCGAGGATCGCCTTCGCGCCCAGGAGCTCGGCGCGGTCGGCTACGTGGTCAAGCCGTTCGACCCGGTCGAGCTTGCCGGAACCGTTCGCGAGGTGCTCGAGCGCGTCGCTCGGGGAGAGCGCGAGCAACTCAACCGCGATCTCTCGAGCGAGGGATGACCGGCCGACCCTCGCTGCGCTCCGCGGCAGCGGCAGTTGTCGCCGTCGCCGGGCCTGCGGCCGTCAGCATGCTTGCCTTCGGCAACCCGCACGAGGCGCTGCCGGCACTCCTCTACGTCCTCGTGGTGCTCTTCGCCACCTCGCTCGGTGGGCGCGGCCCGGGGCTCGTCGCGGCGGCGGTCTCGATCATCCCGTTCTACTACTTCTTCCTCGTACCGCACAACACGTGGACGCTCAAGTCCGAGGGTGCGGTCGCGCTCGCCGTCTTCATCCTGACCGGTGTCCTCGGCGGCGAGGTCCTCGCCCGCCAGCGAGGTGCACGCACGCGAGCCGAGGAGGAGTCCTCGTCGCGGATGCAAGCGCTCGACACCGCTCTTCGCCTGCAGTTCGTCGCCGACGCGCTCGTCTCCGCACAGACTCCGCAGGACGTCTTGAACGCGGTGCTGGTCGAAGGCGTGCACGCCGCCGACGCCCGCGGCGGCCTGATCGCCATGCTGACCGCTGACGGCGAATGGCTCGAGGTGATCGCGACGCGAGGCTACGACAGCAGGTACATCGATCCGTTCCGGCGCTTTCCGGTCGCCGGCGACTATCCGCTGTCCGAGGCGGTGCGAACCGGCGAGGGCGTCTTCATCGGCTCGGAAGCGGAGCGCGACCGACGCTACCCCGAGCTCGTCGGGCGCTCGCAGCCGGGCCATGGGCTGGTCTGTCTACCGCTCGTCGGCGAGCACGGCCCGATCGGCGGGCTGGTCTTCTCGTTCTCGACGGACGAGGAGTTCCCGCCGGAGCGCCGCGCGCTCAAGCTGGCGCTCGCGCGACAGGCGGCGCTTGCACTCGAGCGGGTCAGGTTCGCGGTGGCCGAGCAGGCGCTCCGAGAGCGGCTCTCCTTTCTCGGGGAAGCGACTGCACTGCTCACGTCTTCGCTCGATCTCGAGCGAACGCTTCAGCGTCTCACCGAGCTGGCGGTGCCGCAGCTTGCCGACTGGTGCGCCCTCTCGATGCTCGTCGAGGAGACCGGAGAGATCGAGCAGCTCGTCGTCGCGCATCAGGATCCCGAGCGCAAGCGGTGGGCGGAGGCGATGCGGTCGCGCTCCCGCACGATCCACATCGACGACGAGTTCGATCTCACGGCCCGGGTTATCCGCACCGCAGAGCCGGTCTTTCTTCGCGAAGTCCCGCAAGAGCTGCTCGACGAAGCGGTTCGCCGGGACCCCAGCGCCGCCGAGGCGCTGCGGGAGATCTCGATCCGCAGCGCAATCACCGTCCCGTTGCGCACCGGCGAGCGGACCTTCGGTGCGCTGACACTCGTCTCAGAGTCCAGAGCGCTCGAGGACTCGGAGTTCGAGCTGGCGCAGGAGCTTGGCGCGCGTGCCGCGATCGCAGTCGAGAACGCGCGGCTCTACCAGGAGGCGGAGCGTCGCGCAGAGGCCGCACTCGCGCTCGCCTACGTCGGCGACGGCGTCGTCCTGCTCGACGAGGACGGGCGCGTGCGCTTCTGGAATTCCGCCGTCGCGGCAATCACCGGCATTCGCGAGGTGGACGCGCTCGGCCGGCAGCCCGTCGAGTTGTTGCCGGCATGGGAGGAGCTTGCGCGTCTGGCCGAGCTCGCCGACGCGGACGCACCGCAACGCGCGCGCTCGGTGACGGTGCCGATCGAGACGGCGACGGGGGACCACTGGGTCGCGGTCACCGGGGTCGCCTTCGACGAGGGCGTCGTCTACGCGTTGCGCGACGTCACGGACGAGCATGAGCTCGAGCGCGCGCGCAGCGACTTCGTCGCGACGGCGTCGCACGAGCTGCGCACGCCTCTCGCCGCGGTGTACGGCGCGGCGAGAACCCTCCGGCGCGACGACATCGAGCTCCCTGTCGAGCAGCAGGAAGCGTTCCTCGACATCATCGTGAGCGAGACCGAGCGGCTGACGGCGATCGTCTCCCAGATCCTCCTCGCGGGACAGCTCGAGGAGGGGCGGGTCGACGTGCAGACCGCGGCGACGGATCTCGCGCCGCTCGTCGAGAGCGTTCTCGTCTCGACCCGCGTGCGGACGCCACCGAATGTCGAGTTGCGCGTGGCTCAGAACGGCGATCGCGCCGTCGCGCTAGCGGACGAGGACAAGCTCCGGCAAGTGCTGGTCAACCTGCTCGACAACGCGATCAAGTACTCACCGGATGGTGGGGAGGTCGCGGTCGAGCTCGCGAAAGGCGCCGGCAGGGTACGCCTCACCGTACGCGACCAGGGTCTCGGGGTTCCGTCGGGCGAGCAGGAGCGAATCTTCGAGAAGTTCTACCGACTCGATCCCGCGCTCACGCGCGGGGTCGGCGGCAGCGGGCTCGGGCTCTTCATCTCGCGCGAGCTCGTCACCCGGATGGGTGGCTCTCTGACCGTCCGCTCGCGGCCTGGAGAGGGCGCCGCTTTCGTCGTGGATCTGCCGGCCGCTTAGCCGGATCTCACTTCCGCGGGCAAACTTAGAGCCGAAATGCTCGTTCTCGTGGCAGACGACGACCGCGCGGTGCGCGAGGCGCTCGAGCGCGCGCTCCAGCTGCACGGCTACGAGGTTGCGCTCGCCTCGGACGGAGACACGGCGCTCTCTGCCGTCGACACGCGCACTCCGGACGCGCTCGTCCTCGACGTGATGATGCCGGGCCTCGACGGACTCGATGTGACGCGCCGCCTGCGCCGGCAGGGGAACCGCGTCCCCATCCTCCTGCTGACTGCGCGGGACGCCGTCGGCGACAGGGTGGAGGGACTCGACGCGGGCGCCGACGACTACTTGCCGAAGCCGTACGACCTCGAGGAGCTGCTTGCGCGCCTCCGCGCGCTTCTGCGCCGTTCGAAGCCG
>DASSLB010000009.1:0-6772 GCA_035689945.1 Gaiellaceae bacterium
ACGCGTCGTACATGCCGTAGCTGCGCATTCTCTTCACCTCGTTCCGTTTTCCGATGAGGTGAAACGGTCGAGTCCCACCCCGGGATGCGCCTACCCGGATTACTCGAGAGCAAGCCTGCGGACGTCGAACGAGGCCGACCAGAGCTCGGCCCTGAACTCTTCTAGCGTCGCGAGCCCGTCCTCGGCGAACATGTGTTCGACCACCCCCACCTCGCGGTCGTTGTGGAACGGCACGTCGACATGCGGGTGCGAGACGAGGTTGAGCGAGAGCCGGCGGCAGCTCGGACAGCGCACGGCAAGCCCGACCGTCCCGCACGTCGCCGTGAGGAGCGTGAACGACGACGGAAACACCGGGCGAGGCTGTTCCTCGGGATAGCAGAAGAAGCTCCACGGCCACTCTCCCCTTCGGATGCGCATCGCGGCGAGGTCGCCGAGCTCAGTACCGACCGGCTCGAGCCTCGACGTCATGAGGTTGAGGAATTCGCCTGCACGGAGGCCGAGCGGTGCCCAGTCGAGGTCATCGTGCGCAACGAGCCCGTCGTGCTCCTCCCCACAGCCGCAGCCGAAGCGGACTCGGAAGACGGCTGGATGCGCGGCGCCGGGCAGCTGCTCGATGCTTCGAAAGGCCGAGAGCGGAACCTGCGCCTCCCCGCGCACGGGGCAGGCGAACGCGTAGCGGCTCGTGAGCGGGTCGTAGATGCGGACGTTGTAGAGACAACGCCGGACGGCAGGCCGCTGGGTCTCAGTACGTGATCAGCGGCTTGAGCTCGTACTTCGCGAGCCGTTTCCGGCCGCCGAGGAAGGACAGTTCGATCACGAAGTTCACTCCAACGACGATGCCCCCGAGCCGCTCTACCAGCCCCGCGATGGCCTCGACGGTGCCCCCGGTCGCGAGCACGTCGTCGTGGATGACAACCCTGGCGCCGCCCGCGATGGTGTCGGACGCGACCTCGAGTGTGTTCTTTCCGTACTCGAGCGCGTAGGTCGCCGAGACTGTCTCCGGGGGAAGCTTTCCCGGCCGCCGCGCTGCGACGAAGCCGCAACCCGCCTCGACGGCGATGGCGGGCCCGAGCCAGAAGCCGCGCGCTTCCGCGCCGACTACCAGGTCCGCCCCACGCTCGCGCGTCCATTCGGCGAGCTCTCCGACGGCCTGGCGCAACGCCTCCGGGTCGAGGAGCAGCGGCGAGATGTCCTTGAAGCCGACGCCGGGCTCTGGAAAGTCCGGAACCTCGCGCACGCGCGTCGTGAGATCGATTGCGGCCACGGGCGGGAGGCTAGTCGACAAGGCGTCGAACGTTGCGGCGCAACAGCAAGTCCGCGAGCTCTTGAGCGCTCTGCGCGAGGCGCTGGAGGTCACCGAGCGCTTCCTGCCGCCGCTCGGCGTTACGCGAGCGCAGGGCCGGCGCGATCACCGCCTCCAGCAGGCTGGTCTCGCGATCGACGGCGGTGCGGAATGCGCGCAGATTGCGCGCGTCGATCCCGAACCTCGAGAGCGCTTCGCAGGCGGCAGCGATGTCCGCCTCGCTCTCCGCGTAGATCCGCTGGCCATCCTCGATCCGCGACTCGAGCAGCCCGAACTCCTCGAGTTGCCGCGCGCGGTCGACCGTGATCCCTGCCCGGTCGCACAGCTCATCGAGATCGAGCTCGTCCTCTCCCGCTTCGACCAGGCTGCGCCGCTTCCGCCGCTTGCCGGCGCCGGCCTCGAGCTCCTGCCTGATCACGCGCAACGGCAGGAACTCGTCGCGCTGCAGGCGGAGAATCGTCTCCAGCCGCTCGACGTCGTCCTCCGAGAAGAGGCGGTAGCCGCCCTGTGTGCGCCTTGGGCTCAGGAGGCCCTGATCTTCGAGATAGCGGATCTTCGAGATCGAAACGTCCGGGAACTCGTCCTTGAGCCGGCTGCATACGGTCCCGATGGTCAGGAGCCGCGGACGTGACCGTGCCTCGGCGGTCGACATTACTTCTGGAGGAACGTGAGCCGATACTTGCCGATCTGGAGCTCGTCGCCGTCGCTGAGCTTCGCGGTCTCGACTCGTTCGCGGTTGACGAACGTCCCGTTCAGGCTGCCCTGGTCCTCGAGCGTCCAACGGTCGCCGTCGTCCATCGTGAAGACGGCGTGCTTGCGCGAGACGGTGACGTCGTCGAGGAAGATCGCGCACTCGGGCGAGCGGCCGATCGTCGTCGGGCTCGTGTCGAGCACAAACGACTCGCCCGAGCGTCCGCCACCCGAGCGAACGATCAGCGCCGCGCCGTGAACGCCGAGATCCTCGAGCGGATCGAGGCTCTCTGCAAGCTCCGGCGCCTCGAACGCCTCGGTCGACTCGCCCTCCTCGGGGACGACGAGCGCCGCGCCGCACTTCGCACAGAAGTGGGCGGATTCCGGGTTGTTGTACCCGCACTCAGGGCAGTAGACGTGCGCCATCAGGCAGGCGGTGCCGCTTTGCCGGTGAGGATGGCCGTGAGCGACTCGACGTCGACCCCCTCGAGCACGCTCTTCCCCTCCGTCGCTTTCAGCCGTGCAACGAGCTCGGCCCGCAGGATGTCGATCTTTCCGTGGAGGATCCTGCGGCGGTACGAGACCTCGTTCTCCTCTTGGGTAAGTTCGTCGATCAGCTTCTTCAGGTCTTCGTCGGACAGCGTCGCGAGATCCGGCAGCGGTTCCATCGTGCCCTTTCTACGGGTTGTAGGCGCCCTCACCGAGGGTGAAGTTGAACTTTAGCCTTTGTGTTCGGCCGTCGTAAAGAGCGACTCTACGTTCGCGTCGCAGCTGCTTCGCCCTGCTCGATCTCGTCGACGAGGACGCGCAGCTCCCGCGCGAGCTCCTCCGAGGCCTCGCGCGTCTCGCCTTCGGCATAGAGATGGATGAGCGGCTCGTCCGGATCCGGTAGCACCTGCGCCCAGCCGCGCTCGTCGAAGATCTTGATCCCGTCGGTGAGGTCGAGGTCGCGCCCTGCAAGGCGTTCGTTGAGGACGCGCATCACGAGCCCTTTGAGCGCCCACGGGCACGGCACCTGGTGGTGGACGAGCGTGGGTTGCGGCAGTTCGGCAACGAGCTCGGAGAGCGGCCGGTCGACGGGGGCCAGCAGCTCGAGCAGCTTGGCGAGGCTCGCGACTGCGTCATAGCCGGGGAGGAACTCGGGGAAGACGTAGCCGCCGCCGACGGCTCCCGCGAAGACGACGTCTCCCTCCGCCGCCGCGCGCGTCAGCTCGGGAAGGGACGTCGGCGTGCGAATTACCTCGAGCTGCGAGTCCGCGACGAGCCGGTCGACCTGGCTCGTCACCGTCACGGGGAAGGCGAGCTTTCCGCGGCGGCCGTTCGAACCGAGCAGGCGGAGGAAGAGGAGCAACGCCTGCTCGACAGGCACCTCGTGCGCCTGCTCGTCGACGAGATGGAGCCGCTCCGCCGAGCGGTCGAAGACCGCGCCGAGGTCGGCGCCCACCACCGGCACGAGCCGCTTCGTCTGGCCGATCGAGGCCGCGAGCCCGGGCGGCGCGTCGGCGTCGTCAGGCCCTTCGCCGGTGAAGGCATGGGCGGACACGATCTCGACTCCGAGCGGGCCCAGCACGAGCGGGAGCACGTAGGAGGCGCCGGAGAAGCCGTAGTCGACGACGATGCGGAAGCGGCGGGCTCGTACGGCTTCGGCGTCGATGGTCGAGAGCAGGTCGGCCGCGTACGTCTCGCGCACCCGCGCCGGATACGAAATGCCACCGACCTCGGTGGCCGCGACGCGACGGAACTCGCCGCGGGTGAAGTGCTTCTCGACCTCCTTTTCCATCGCTGCGCTCATCTCCACGCCGGGCGGCTCGAAGAACTGGATCCGGATCACCTCCGGGTCGTTCGGGCTGATGCCGACGTGGAAGCCCGCGTCGTGCGCTTCGGACTTGACGAGGTGGCGGGCGACGGCGGCCGGGCTGACGCGAAGGTCGGCGACGTGGACGCCGGTCGACGAGATCCCGGAGATCATCGCCCGCTTGATCATCCGGCAGGCGCGCTCGCCTTCGCGGCTGGCGACGACGCGTGCACCACGCTTCAGCGCCGTGCCGAGCGCGGCAGCGAGCCGGACTGCCACATCCGGCGTCAGATCGACGTTGACCATCCCGGCCACGCCCTGCTTACCGAAGACGCGGGTCGTCCCGCGCGACTCCCAGATGAGGCTCTCGTGCAGCTGCGACCCGGTCTCGACTTCCTTGTACGGGTAGATCCGAACGCCGGGGAAAATCACGCTCTCCGCGCCGATGGTGACCTCGTCGCCGATCGCCACGCCTTCGTGCACGCGCACGTGTGCGCGGAGATCGCAGCTGCGGCCGACGATCGCGCCCACAACGTCGACGCTCCGGCCGATGTACGTGGACGTGTCGACGATGGAGCGGACGACGCGGCCGCGCTCGCGAACGGTGACGCTCGTCGCGAGCACCGTGTTCGGGCCGACGTGCGCGCCGCGCGCGATGCGGCAGTAGTTGCCGAGGTAGGCAGGCCCTTCGATCGCGTCGAGGTCGTCGAGGTCCACTCCGTCCCCCAGCCAGACGTTGCCGCGGATGCGAATCCCCGGGATGTCGAGCTGCACGCGCTCCTCGAGCGCGTCGAAGTTCGCCTGACGGTACTGGTCGAGGTTGCCGATGTCCTGCCAGTAGCCGTCGAACACGTGACCGTAGATCGGCCGGCCCATCTCGAGCAGAAGCGGGAAGAGCTCCTTCGAGAAGTCGTACGGCCGGTCCTGCGGGATGTGCTTCAGCACCTCCGGCTCGAGCACGTAGATGCCGGTGTTGATCGTGTCGGAGAAGACCTGGCCCCACGACGGCTTCTCGAGGAAGCGCTCGACGCGCCCGTCCTCGTCGGTGACGACGATGCCGAACTCGAGCGGGTTCTCGACCGACTTGAGGCCGATCGTCACCGAGGCTCCCTTTTCACGGTGTGCCTCGACCAGCTGTGTCAGGTCGACGTCGCAGAGCGCGTCGCCGGAGATGACCAGGAACGTGTCGTCGAGCCGTCCCGCGGCGAGCCTCACCGAGCCGGCGGTGCCGAGCGGCGACTCCTCGACCGAGTAGCCGATGTCGACACCGAGCGTCTCGCCGCTGCCGAAGTAGCTCCGAATCGACTGCGGCAGGAAGGCGACTGTCACGATCACGTCCTCGAAGCCGTGTCGCTTGAGCAGCTCGACGATGTGCTCCATGCACGGCTTGCCGACGATGGGCACCATCGGCTTCGGCTGGTTCGAGGTCAGCGGACGGAGCCGGGTGCCCTCTCCCCCGGCCATGACGACGGCCTTCATCGGCGCACTTCTCTCCACGCGGAGACGATGTAGAACACGCCGGCGACGAGGGCGAGCGCGATGCCCACCCAGAGGAGGACGACCGGCCAGTGCGTCGCGGGACGGGTGACGATGCGGAAGAGGATCGCGGCGTACAGCACCCACGTGGCGGCCTTGCCGACGACGTTGACGTCGATCTCGAGCCCCCGCGATGCGAGCAGTCCCGAGCCGGCCAGCAGGACGACGTCGCGCCCGAGAATGACTGCGAGCCCCGCCCACGGCAGCCGGTCGTAGGCGAAGAGAAGGATCACCGCTGCATCGATCATCAACCGGTCGGCGAGCGGGTCGGCGAGCTTCCCGAAGTGCGACTCCACGCCCCAGCGGCGCGCGAGGAACCCGTCCACCTGGTCGGTGATCCCGGCGATGCCGAAGACAAGGCCCGCCGGCCAGCTCGGCCGGTGTCCCGCGCGCACCATGAGCACGACGAAGACGGGGATCAGGGCAAGCCGCGCGACCGTGAGGGCATTCGGGATCTGAGCAAGCGGCGGCGACACTGCACGGGCCTCCATGTAGCGAAGGATACGGGCCCCCGATTGCTCTTAGGCCGCGCGCCCCCGGCTGGGCCGGGGGCGCTTGCAGCCCTTGAGCGTCGTATCCTCTCGCGCGTGTCCGACTTGCCGCGGATTCCCGGGTTCGTAGATGCGCATTGCCACGCGTTCCAGCGGGCGCTGCGCGGGCGAACGGAGGGCGGCGACTTCTGGGCGTGGCGGGAGACGATGCTCGAGCTCGCCCGCGGCCAGACCCCGGAACACGTCCGGACGAGCTATGCCGACGTCTATCGGGAGCTTCGTGCGGCCGGGTACACCGCGGTCGGGGAGTTCCACTACCTCGGGCTCGAGGAGGCGCGAGCAGCAGCCGCGGCGGCAGTGGAGGCTGGTGTCGCGCCCGTCCTCCTTCATGTGGCATACGCGCGCGGTGGAATCGAGCGCTTTCGCCAGGAGTCGGTGGCTGCGTACCTGCGTGAGCTGGAGCAGCTGCGTGACGACGGCATTCGCGTCGGCGTCGCCCCCCACTCCGTCCGGGCGTGCCCTCGCGGCTGGCTCGAAGCGCTCGGCCGTTACGCGGCCGAGCACGAGCTGCCGCTGCACGTCCATGCCGACGAGCAGCCGCGGGAAGTCGAGGAGTGCCTCGCGGAGCACGGGCTTCGCCCGATCGAGCTGCTCGACGCGTGCGGGTGCCTCGGGCCGCGCACAACCGTCGTCCATGCGACGCATGCGGACGGTCACGAGCTCGACCTGCTCGCGGCCGCGGGGGCGCGCATCTGCGCGTGTCCGACAACGGAGGCGAACCTCGGCGACGGGTTCCTGCCCGTCGAGCGCATCCTTCATCGCAGCATCGAGTTGTGCATCGGCTCGGATTCGAACGTGCGGATCGACCCCCTCGAGGAGCTGCGCGAGCTCGACGGGATCGCGCGGCGCCAATCGGGACGGCGGGACGTCTTCGCAGTGGACGAGCTCTTGGAGATC
>DASSLB010000010.1:0-6087 GCA_035689945.1 Gaiellaceae bacterium
CCGCGGCCGGGAAGACGTGGAAGACATACGCAGAAGATCTCCCGTACCCGGGCTTCACCGGCGGCTCGGCCGGTCGGTATGCGAAGAAGCACGACCCGTTCCTCTACTTCCGCGACGTTGTCGACTCGCGCGCGCGGCGCAATCGCGTCGTGCCCTTCACCGAGCTCGCCCGCGATCTCGCTCGGCGGCGACTGCCTGACTTCTCGCTCGTCGTCCCGAACCTCTGCAACGACATGCACGACTGCTCGGTCGCGACAGGCGACGCATGGTTGAAAGCGAAAGTCGTACCCTTGCTGCGTTCCCCCGACCTGCGCGGCGGGGTGGTCTTCGTGGTGTTCGACGAGGGGACGAGCGACACGGGCGGCGGGGGTCGGATCGAGGCGCTCGCGCTCGGACCGACCGTGCGTCGGGGCTCGAGATTCATGAAGCCGACGAACCACTACGGTCTCCTCCGGACGATCGAGGACGCGTGGAAGCTCCCGCGGCTCGCGAACTCGCGCACCGGAACCCCGATCGGTGGCATCTGGAAGAAGTAGGACTCGGGGGTCGGGCGCGGAATCTCTCCTGGGCATGCTGAACTCCCTCGCACGAGCGCTCGAAGAGCGCGACCGAACGTTCGGCCACGGAGACCGCGTCGCGGCCCTTGCCGAGCCCGTCGCACTCGAGCTCGGCTGGGATCACGAGCGGATCAGGTCCCTTCGACGCTCGGCGCCGCTTCACGACGTCGGCAAGGTCAAGCTGAGCCCAAGGCTGTTGGGCAAGCCCGGCCCCCTCACGCTGGAGGAAATGGCCGAAATCCGCAGGCACCCGGAGGCCGGGGCGCGGCTCGTTCTTCCGATCCGGAGGTTTCACGAGGCGCTTCCGTATGTCCTCTTCCATCACGAGCGCTGGGACGGTGGTGGCTACCCGGCTGGGCTGAGTGGCCGCAGGATCCCGGTCGAGGCGCGAATCCTCGCGATCGCCGACGCCTTCGACGCGATGATCTCGCCGCGGGCCTATCGCGGAGCGCTCAGCCACGAGCACGCGCTGGCCGAAGTCGAGGACGCAGCTGGCACGCAGTTCGATCCGGTCGCCGCGGAGCTCTTCGTCGAGGCCTGGGCGCACGGCTGGGACACCTGGCAGCGCGCCGTAGCTTCCTGAGCTAGAGGCTCGCCCAGACCTCGAGCTTCGCTCGTATCCGCCCGATCACCTCGTCCGTGAACTCGGTCGTGCCGAGGTGCCCGCCCAGATCCGCGGTGCGGTTCCCCTGGGCCACCGCCTCGAGACAGGCCTCGCGAATCGCGCGTCCCGCGGCCTGCGCCTCGTCGCCTGCGTGGGAGAGGAGAGCGGCTCCGGCGAGGATCATCGCCATTGGGTTGGCGACGTTCTTTCCGAGCAGCGAGGGCGCCGTGCCGTGCGCTGCCTCGGCCATGATCGCCGAGGGCTCGAAGCTCGCCTCGAAGGCGACGAGCAGCGACTCCGAGCCGGCGATCGAGCCGAAGAGCGGTAGGACGAGGTCGGAGAGGATGTCGCCGTCGCGGTTGAGGGCGGGGATCACGAGCGGGTCGCCCGCCGACGAGAGAAGAAGCGCGAACGTGGCGTCGATCAGCTGCGGTTCGTACGGCACGTCCGGATGCCGGGCTGCGGCCGCGTCCATCTCCTCCTTCAGCATCCCCTCGTAGGTCGGGCTGACCGTGTACTTCGGTCCGCCGAAGACCTTGGCCCCGGTCCGTTCGGCCTGGCGGAAGGAGAACTCGGCGACGGCGTGGCAGATGCGGCGCTCGATCCGCTCGGTGCGGAACGCGACCTCGTCGTCGCCGTCGCCCTCACGCCACTCCTTGGCGCCGTATGCGTCCCCGACGGCCATGCGGACGATCGAGATCGGGGCGTGCACGCCGCCGAGCGGTGCGACGCCGGGAATCCGCCGTCCGGTGCGGACGATGACCTTGCCGCCGATCTCCTCGCGCAGGATGCGATTGGGGGAGCCGACGTCTCCGCGCCCCTCGGGCGTGACCGTCGCTGCCTTCAGCCCGAGGCCGTGCTCGCGAATAGCCGTCGCTGCCTCCATCACGATCTGGTTGCCGGTCGCGCGGCGCCGTTCGAGAGAGAGATCGAACCGCGGGAACTCGAGCTCCACTCCGATCACGTCGGGCGTTAGGACACGGAGGCCCTCCTCGAGCAGCTCCTGTCCCGTCTCGTCTCCCTCGAGGATGACGATCGTCCGCTCGTCGCGCATCGCGGGCCAGTCTAGTGTCGTTATGAAAGGCGAGATGCCGAGCCGGGTCGGGAGCAAACGCGCGTTTCGCTACGTCGACGCGAACGGAAGGGCGGTCCGCGACGCGGCCGTTCTCGAGCGCATCGAATCGCTCGTGATTCCGCCTGCGTGGACAGACGTCTGGATCTCGCCCCGGCCGTACGCAAAGCTCCAAGCGACCGGCTACGACAAGGCGGGCAGAAAGCAGTACCTGTACCACCCGGATTACCGCGCAGCGCAGGAGAAGGAGAAGTACGACAGCCTGATCCGCTTCGGCGACGGCCTACCGGGACTGCGCGCTGCGATGACCGAGCACCTTGACAAGGAGGAGCTCGATCGCGAGCGCGTTTCGGCCGTCGCTCTTCGCCTCATCTCGCTCGGCTGGTTCCGCGTCGGCTCCGAGCGATATGCCCGGGAGGGAACCTACGGCGTCACGACGCTGCTTCGGCGTCATGTCCGCGTGCGTGGGAAGCGGGTCAAGCTCTCGTTTCCGTCGAAGGCTGGCATCCGAGTGCGTTCAGAGCTCGTCGACGAGGATCTCGCCGAAGCGCTTGGCGGGCTCCTGCGGGTCAAGGGCGGCGCGCGCGTCTTCAAGTACCGCTGGGAAGGGGACCTCTACAACCTCACGAGCAAGCGACTGAATGACTACGTGAAGATCTATCTCGGGGAGGAGTTCAGCGCCAAGGACTTCCGGACGTGGGGTGGCACGCTGCTCGCGGCGATCTATTTCGCCGAGCACGCGGCGCAGCATGGATTTCCCGGAACGGAATCCGAACAGAAGCGGTCGGTAACCGCGGTTATGCAGCGGGTCGCGAAGCAACTCGGAAATACACCCGCCGTGACGCGCGAGTCGTACGTCTCTCCCGCGGTTGTCGAGCACTACCTCGATGGACGAACGATCGACGATTTTCGACCGCGTCATTTGCGCGTCGTCAAGGCACGCGAGGCTGCGCTCTCGCCGGAAGAGCAAGCGATGTGCAATCTGTTGCGTTCGGGTCGGAGGAGACGGCGCAAGGCCGCATAGATGCGCTCCGGTTTTCTATAGGGTTTCCGCGGCAGATCGCCCAATTCGAAGGAGGGGACGTGGCTCGTAAGACGGTGCTCGTGTGCGACAAATGCGGTAGCGAGGTCGAGGAAGCCAAAGGTGCGGTGATGCGGGTCACGTACACCGACGCACGCCGAGGGGCGAAGCAGGCCGACCTCTGCGACTCCTGCGCCGGAGGGATGCCCGGCCGCGCGGTCGCACGCCGCGGCCGCAAGCCGAAGTCCGTAACAGCTGCCTAGAGAGCGTCCCGCCCTCGCGCTAGCGTAGGCGGGTGCCCCTCCGGCTGATCGCGGGCCCTGCCAATGCGGGCAAGGTCGAGCTTCTGCTCGACCGTTATCTCGGTGCGCTCGAGTCCTCCGACGGGCTCGAGCCGCTTCTGATCGTGCCGAACCGGGCGGACGTCGACCGCGTCGAGCTCGAGCTGCTGGCTCGCCGACCGGCGCTGCTCGGCGGCTCGATCGGCACGTTCGAGGATGTTTTCCGCGACCTCGCAGGAGGTTCCGGCGGCTCCCGGAGGCGACTCGGGCGCGCCGAGGAGGCGCTCCTCGTTCGTCGCGTCGTGAGCCGCGCAGGCCTCCGAGGTTTCGCCCGCTCTGCCGAGCGCGCGGGCTTCGTCGACTCGCTTCAGCAGGTGCTCGACGAGCTCGAGGCTGGACTGCTGGCGCCGGATGCCGTCGAGGGCGAGCTCGGCGCGCTCTATTCCGCATATCGCACGGAGCTCGACCACCTCGAACGATGGGATCGCGGTCTGCTTCGCAGGCATGCCGTCGAGCGGCTCCGAACGGATCTCGACGCCTGGCACGGCCAGCCGGTCTTCGCCTACGGATTCGAGGATCTCACCGGCGCGGAGTGGGCACTCCTCGAAGCGCTCGCCGCGCGGGCCGAGGTGACGGTCTCCCTCCCGTACGAGCCGGGGCGTCCCGCATTCGCCGCGCTCCGCCGCACCGCTGAGGATCTCGCCGGTCTCGCCTCCGGTGCGGTCGAGGAGCTCCCGCCGCGTTACGACGCAGTCGCTCCCCCGGCGCTCGCGCATTTCGAGCGCGCGCTCTTCGCGGACGAGCCGGGTGTCGCCCCGCCCCTCGACGGCGTGATCCGGTTCTTCGAGGGCGCGGGCGGCCGCGGCACGCTCGAGCTCGTCGGCGAGGAGGTGCTTGCACTTGCACGCGGCGGTATGCCGCTCGACGGCATCGGGCTCGTCGTGCCGAACTACGAACGAGTTCGCGGGATTCTCGAGACCGTGCTCGGCTCGTTCGGTATCCCGTACGCGGTCGACGGCGAGCTCCGGCTGACGCAAACACCGCTCGCCGATTCCCTCGCCGCGCTGCTGCGCTTCGCCTGGGGAGGAGGGACGCGCAACGACCTCTTCCGCTTCCTCCGCTCGCCGTTCTCGGGCCTCGAGCGGCGCGCGGTGGACTTCGTCGAGGGACGGCTGCGCGGCCGCGCCGTGCAGACGCCGGAACGGGTCGTCGAGGAAGCGGAACGCCTGCGCGGCGGGCCGTTGCCGGTGCTCGAGGAGCTTCGCGCGGCGACCGATCCGGTCGAGGCGATTCGCGAGCTCGCGGCCCGAATGCTCCGGAATGCCTACGGCCTGGAGCATCCGCCCGCGGACGCCGGGAGCCGGCTCGACCTCCGGGCGTACGAGGCGCTCACCCGGCTCCTGTCCGAGCTCGAGGGCTGGCGCGAGCTCTGCGGAGAGCTGAGCAGGGAGGACGTGCTCGTCGCGGTCGAGCGCGCCGCGCTCCCTCGGCGGGCCGGTGAGGACGCGGGCCGCGTGGCGGTGGTCGACCTGCGGCGCGCGCGGACGCGGCGCTTCGACGCGGTCTTCGTGCTCGGACTCGAGGAGGGCAGCCTGCCGCGCCGCGGCAGCGGCTCGCCGTTTCTCGACGAGGATGCGCGCAGAGAGCTCGACGCGAACGGCGCGAGGCTGCTGCGTCCGGACCCCGTCGAGCTCGATCGGTACCTCTTCTACACCTCCTGCACGCGCGCCTCGCAGCGGCTCTACCTCGTGCGCGAGGCAGCGGACGACGACGGTAGTCCTCGCGAGGCGAGCCCGTTCTGGCACGACGTATCGGCGCTGTTCGACCGCGACGACGTCGTGCGCTGGACTCGGCGGCGGCCGCTCTCGGCACTCACGTGGCCGCTCGACGACGCTCCGTCCGAGCGCGAGCGACTGCGGGCGCTCGCGGAGCTCGCTGCCCGCGACGGTGGGGAAGCGGACGCGATCGCGCGAGCGAACGGCTGGGAGCGGAGGCTCGAGCGCGCCCGCGGCGCCTTCCACCGGCCCACGCGGCTCACGCACCCGCTCGTGCTCGAGCAGCTCGGATCGCGAGGCTCGTTCGCCGTCACCGAGCTCGAGCGCTTCGCTGACTGCTCCTCCGCCTGGTTCGTCGAGCGATTCCTCGATCCGAAGACGATCGATGCCGAGCCCGACGCGAAGCAGCGCGGCAGCGTCGCGCACAACGCCCTGTATCGCTTCTTTTCCCGTATCCCAGCGGAGCTCGGGGTCGAGAAACTCGAGCCGCAGCACGTCGAGGCTGCGACAGGACTGATGCGCCGCTGTCTCGACGAGGCAGTGGCCGGCGTGCGCATGGACCTGACGGAGATGCAGGAGCGGGAGCTCGATCAGTCTCTGTGGCGCGATCTCGCGGCCTTCGTGGAGGAGGAATGCGCGTCGCAGCTCCCGCTCGTGCCCCGGCGCTTCGAGGTCGCGTTCGGCAGCGAGCGCGCGGCGCCCGAGTTGCAGCGTGGGCTCGAGCTCGCGCCGGGGATGACCCTCTCCGGGAAGATCGACCGGATCGACGTCGACCCG
>DASSLB010000011.1:0-3426 GCA_035689945.1 Gaiellaceae bacterium
TGGCTACCGATCAGGATGCCGGGGACCGATCCGATGAGCAGCCACCCGACTGCGCGGATGTCCACATTGCCGGCGATGAAGTGACCGAACCCGGCGACGTAGAGGAGCGCAGCCGCATGGAAGATGTCGGTGCCGAGGACCTTGCGGGCACGAAGCGGGAAGAGGACGAGCAGTGACAAGCCGAAGAAGACGCCTGTTCCGACCGAGGTCAGGCCGACCACGACGCCGCCGACGAGTCCGATCAGGACTGCGGCAATTCGGTCGCGTCTCGTGAGCAGGAACGGGGCGTCTGGGATCTCCTTCGGCTGCACGAAGGTTTTCGCTGCCAGGCCGACACACCCGAAGATGAGCGCGCCACCGAGAATCCGGGCCGATAGTGAGTTGATGCTGTCGCCATAGCGGTGAGCGAGCGAAGTCGAAAGCCAGACTCCGACCACAGAAGCGGGTGCGCTGCCAAGGAGCATCCAGGCCGAGAGGCGGGCCTGAACGTTGCCGAGTCGACGGTGACGGAGTGCGCCCACCGATTTGAAGATCGCTCCGTGGGCGATATCGGTCCCGATCGCGACGGTAGGGGTGAAACCGAGCAGAAGAACGAGGATGGGAGTCATCAACGACCCACCCCCCATTCCGGTCAGGCCAACGAGCATCCCCACGAATAGCCCGGCCAAGATGAACTGCCAGGTCACCGCAACCCCCACACTCGGTTGACAATCCTTACAATGATTGTCAACAAGTTCGACAAGTCCTGGGACGCTACAAGCGCACGCCGATAACGTCAAGGGCGATCAAATGTGGATCTCAAGACGCACCGACTACGCCACCCGCGCTGTACTCGCCCTCGCTCTGGAGGAGGGCGACCAGGCGATCAAGCTCGACGAACTCGCTCAGCGGACAGAAGTACCGGCGTCCGTGCTCGAGCAGGTGATGCCCACCCTCCGCAGCGCCGGCATCGTGCGCTCAGAACGAGGCGCCCACGGCGGCTACCGGCTCAACAAGCCCCCTGCAGAGGTCACACTCGAGCGGATCGTGCGGCTCTTCCAGGGGCCACTCGCCCCGATCGGCTACGCAACGCGACGCAATCCTGACCCGTGTCCGGATCTCGTCGCCCGCTCATTACGCCCCGTCTGGGCCGAGGTCCGCGATGCGACCATCGACATCCTCGATCGCACGACCTTCGCCGAGCTCGCCGCGCGCGCGAAGGACTAAACGCCAGACGCCCTGGGAGCAGCGGGAACTCGAATGAACGAAGGGCCTGTGCTGATCGGCGAAGCCGAGTGCGCTGAGCGCTTGTACGTGGCTGCGGGTAGCGCGATAGTTCTGTGCTCCGGGCCTTCTCTTGGTCGAGCGGCGGTCGATCACCAGCCTGATACGCAGTTCACGAGACAACTGCACGCGTCCTCTCTTCATCGAGAAAGCCGCCACGAGACAGTGCAACCAGAACGGCCGCCCGACCGATCGGGGAAACAAGTTCGACCGCTCGCATCCACGCCCACCGTCGCCGAACTATCCAGAGCACTCGCCTGGGCCAGTGTTCAGGTGGGCCGTGATTGCCGGCTTCAGCGGGGCTTGCGCCGTAGCAGTCGTGCAAGATTGAGATCGAAGCCCCATCCGTACGTCTTCGGTGTGAAGAGACGGGAGTCGGCTGGGTTCCACCAACGCGACTTGAGACGGGCCACCGTTGGCCGTCGCCAGTCGTACGGAACTCCCAGGAACTTGCCGGTCTTGCTCATGACCTCAGGTTATGCGACTCACTTACGCAACGCCGGGTCGGGTGGGCGAGCGTCCTGCGATACGTCAGTAGGTGGTCGCCAGCTTCGGCCTGGCCAAGCGCTGCGCTCGGCGCGTCGTTCAGCAAGAGGCACTGCTCCAGCCCACGTTCTTTCGTTTTGCATGATTTGCTGGTAAGAAGTGGACATGGCGAACGGAGACCGCGCTGGGCAGCGCAAGGTGTCGAAGCACGCGACCTCGCCGAGCCCGGGCCAGAATGCGCTTACGCAACTATGGAAGGGCGCCGACAGCTCGTACGGCCACCACCTCGAAGCGGTCGCAGAGCTGCGGGAACAGAAGCGCCGAGATCAGGAGTCGCCCCGACCCGTCCGTCGGCGCTATCGCAAGCGCGGGAGCGGTGTTCCCGACCCAGGCGCGCCCGGCGCGCAACCGCCGAGCATCCCAGTCGCAGGAAGGCGGAGGCAGTTCACGGACCGGGGTGAGCTTTCCAGGTCGGATGTCGTAAGCTCCGAGCCCATGGCGTCCCTCCGGCCGGAAGACCTCAACATATCCGCTCTTCCGCGAAGCCCACTCGGGCACCTGAAGACAGAAGCCGTCGAAGAACTGCTGCAGCGCGCCGCCTGGGACTACCGGGAGGCGCTGGCGCAGAATCATCAGCTGTCGACCAAGGTGGAGCACTTGACTCAGCGAGTCGACGAGCTCACGGCGGAAATGGGCTCGCTCGAGGAGGCGGCGACGAAGCGGAAGAATCCGGACGAACTGGCGCGCGCTCTCCTCGCTGCTGCTCAGCGGACGGCGCGCGTCGAACGGGATGCGGCCCGCCAGGAGGCGGAGTCAACGTTGAAGAAGGCACGCACGCGGGCCGACAGGATCGAGAAGGATATTGCTCGACGCACCGAGCAGCATCTAGGCGAGCTAGCGCGACTCGAGGCATTGAGGGAAGACGTCATTAGGCAGCTTCGTGCCTTGCTCCAGGATGTCGCTGACCGCTATGGCGAGGGTATGAGCGAAGACGAAGAGGTAGACGGCGGGGTAGCACTCATCGAGGCGCAGCAATGAGTATCGAGGCCCTTCAAGAGGCCGTCCGCGACCTTCGGGAGGTCGATCTGCGTCATGCCGTGCGTGGTATCGATGAGGCCCCGCGCGTGAGCAGACCGAGCTGCGCGACGAGCTCGAGCGCCTGCAGGCCGCGAACGATGAGAGTGCGATCGGCAAGGCATTGCTCGCCGCCACACGTGCGGGCGAGGCGGTCGTGGCGGAGGCTCAGGAGAAGGCTGCCTCGCTGAGCGCCGAGGCGGAGGCTCATGCGTCGGCTCTGCTCGAGCAGGTCAAAGCGCAAGCGGAAAAGCGTGAGCAGGAGACCAAAGCGGCCAGAGAGCAGTTCGAGCGAGAGCTCGCCGACGCCAAGCGAGCCCACGCGAAGGAGCTCAAGTCCGCGCAAGCAGAGGCTGAAGCAGCTCTTGCCGCCGCGCGCCGCGAGCTGGGTCTGCTCGAGAACAAGGCGGGACAGCTGCGCTCCCTCGTCCGACATGGAGCGCCGCATCGTCGAGACCGCTCGAAAGACCCTCAACGACCTCGAGGCGTTCGACGCCTCTGCGAGCGGGCCCACGGAGAGCGATTTGCTCGCCGACCTGCAGCCGGGGGGTTACCGACCGAGCCGACGAACGCCAGGCAGACCGGGTAGCCCCTCAAGCCGAA
>DASSLB010000012.1:0-2079 GCA_035689945.1 Gaiellaceae bacterium
CGCGAGGAGCTGGACGAGCTCCGCTCGGAGTGGCGGACTGCGCTGCTCGCGGCTCGCGAGGCGCTACGCGCGGAGGAGGGCGTTCTGCCCGAAGAAGAGCTCGAGTCCCACGAGCGTCACCTGCGCGAGGAGTACAAGACGGCGGCCGACGAGCTGCGCCAGTTCGCGCGTGACGAGGGTCTGCCGATCGAGCTCGCCGAGCCGTTCCTGCCGCGCAGTCGCGCGCGGCGGGTGCTCGGCCTTCCCCCGACCGTGCGCTCGTGCGTGTTCGAGCTGGATGACGTGCTCGTCGGTAGCGCCGGGTTGCACCAGGAGGCTTGGGCGCGCGCGCTGAACGAGCTGTGGGCCTCCCGCTCCGAGACGGCCTACGGCCAGCTGATCGCGCCGTTCGATTCGCAGGTCGACTACCCGAAGCACATCGAGGGCCGGCTGCGGCTCGAGGGCGTGCGCAACTTCCTCGCCAGCCGCGGAATCCGCCTGCCGGAGGGTGAGCCGGACGACCCACCCGGTGCGGAGACCGTCCACGGAGTGGCCAACCGCAAGAACGAATGGTTCCACCGGCTGCTCGAGGAACGGGGAGTGGGCGCGTTCGACGGCGTGCGCCACTACCTCGAGCTCGCACGCGACGCGGGCATCAGCTGCGCCGTCGTCTCGGCCAGCGCACACACCCGGGCAATGCTCTCCCGGAGCGGCCTCGACGACCTCGTGAACGGCAGCGTCGACGCCGAGACGATCGCCGCAGAGCACCTACGCAATCGCCCGGCTCCCGACCGGCTGCTCGCGGCCTGCCGCACGCTCAACGTCGACCCGCCCCAGGCGGCGGCGTTCGAGACGACGCGGGCGGGCGTGGCGGCGGCGCGGGCGGCAGGCTTTGCCTGGGTCGTGGCCGTCGATCCGACCGGCGATCCGGACCGACTGCGGCAGCTGCGCCGCGCGGGCGCGGACATCGCCGTCTCCGGCTTGGGCCACCTGCTCGAGCGCGCGGCCTGACCGTCAGTCGTTTCGGTGTTTTCCACGATGCCGCTCGACGCGGCCGGGAGCACGATGGGACTCGAAGGGAGGTGGCCCATGGCCATCACGCAGTGGACCCCCTTCATGGAGCTCGACTCGATGGAGCGCCGGATGCGGCGCCTCTTCGAGGGGATTGGCTTCGCGCCCGTGCTCGCACCCGCCGCGGACGTGTACGAGACCGATGACGAGTTCGTCGTCGAGCTCGACGTTCCCGGCTACGAGGAGAAGGAGCTCTCGCTCGAGGTCTCCGACCACACCCTCGCGATCAAGGGTTCGCGCACGGCGGTCAAGGACGAGCAGCGGAAAGAGTTCGCGCTCCACGAGCGTCTCGAGCGCGAGTTCGAGCGCCGTTTCGTCCTTCCGAGCACGGCCGACACGGAGCATGTGAAGGCGGTCTTCAGCAAGGGCGTGCTCGAGGTGCATGCACCGAAGCTGCAGATCGAGCAGCCGAAGAAGGTCGAGATCGAGATCTCCTGACCTCTCCGCAACCCGGGCGGGGGCGCTTCGGCGCCTCCGCCCGCCGGAGGCGAGCACGTTGTTCCGAAGGAGTGCGAGCGCTGGTGCCAGCGTCGTGATCACTGCTCGTCGTCGTCGGGCCTGTCACAGCATCGCCGCGACCGTTGAGGCTCGGTAGCCACGGGCCCTCGGTTCGCGGGGGTGGGCTCCGGCACCCGCCGCGCTGGCCACCGCGGCTCGGCCTCGGCCCTGGTCTCGTCTGGGTCACGCTCTCGAGCTCGACCTTGAACGCCAGGTACTGCTCGTCGTCGCCCGCGGACGCACCGTTCGTCTACGCAGTGACGGCGCTGCACACGCCCGTTCTCGTCCGCTAGCGCTCCGTGTAGCGGCGGGCGGAGGTGAAGCCCGGTCGCAGCGGAACGATACGCACGGCATGCGCCGAGTCGGGCGACTCGATCATCAGGCCGTGGTCGGCGACGATCGCGACGTGCGTCGCCGGCGCTCCGTAGAAGACGAGGTCGCCGGCGCGCAGGCCGGTCGGGGCGACGGCCCTGCCGCCTCTCGACTGCGGCCCGGTGTCGCGCGGGACGGTGACGCCGTGAGCGCGGAAGA
>DASSLB010000013.1:0-7721 GCA_035689945.1 Gaiellaceae bacterium
GACTCGTTGAGGTCGCTTCCGGTGATCTCCGGCGGCCCGTTCGGATGCGCCGGGGACGTCGGGAAGTACTTGAAGACGTACCAGGCCCTGCCGCTCGTCGAGCCGACCACCTCGCGGTGCGCCGGCACCTTGAGGATCTCCGTCCCCGCGGGCTGCTTCCCCTTGTAGGGCAGGAGCAGATCGTGGAGCTGCGGGTCCGGCCCCGCGAGCTTCGCGTGCTTGATCGTCTGCTTCTGTCGCTTCGTTACGTCCTTGCCGTTGACCGTCGTCGTGACCGTCTTCGTGACCGTCTTGGGGCCGAAGAGGTAGTACTGCTCCGGCGTGCCGGTCTTCGCCTGATCCTGCAGCTGCTTGAGCAGGCTGTAGAGCGACAAAGCCGGGGCCGGCTTTCCGGCGTTGATCGTGGGTGGCGCGAGGTCCTTCTCGAAGTCGAAGAACTGCAGCTGCCCGGTGGAGCCGATGATCTTCGCGGCCTTGGCCGTATTGTGGATGCCGGCGAGCTGAACGACGATCTCGTTGCCGCCCTGGATGGCGACGTTCGGCGACGCCACGCCGAGCTTGTCGACGCGGTTGACCATGACCTGCTGCGCCGTCTGCATGCCGGCCGAATTGACCGTCTGTCCCTTGTTCGGCACGGCGCGGAGCACGACCTCGATCCCGCCGCGCAGGTCGAGACCGAGCGTCGGCTTCTTGTACGCGGGCGAGCCGGGAACGGCCAGCAGAACCGCGCCAACGAGCGCGGCCCCGATCGCGCCCATGAGCAGGAGATAGTTGCGACGCTCTCTCACGAAGGATCCTTCAGACCGCGAACAGGTTAGCCGCGGTTCTCTTCATTCGATGCGTCGCGGGCCTTGCCTGCGTCGTCCTCGTCGAACGCGGATTGCCACTTCTCGTCGCTGTCGTCGTCGGCCGCCTCGTCGTGCTCACCGGCCTCCTCGTCCTCCTCCTCGCGCGTGATTCCTGCGATCGCGCGGCGCGCGACGCGAACCTCGGTTTTCGGCGCGATCTCGACGGTGATCTCGTCGTCGTCGATGCGCGAGACGGTGCCGTAGATGCCGCCGGCAGTGAGCACCTCGTCGCCGACCTGCAGGTCGTTGATCATCGCCCGCTGCTGGTTCTGCCGCTTCCGCTGCGGCCGGACGACGATCAGCCAGAGCAGGAGGAAGGCGATGATGATGATGAAGAAGAACCCTCCACCACCACTGCTTGCTGCGACAGTCAAACGCTCGCTCCCTTCGCTCGTTCGAGCGCCTCGTCCTTCCACGTGAGGAACTCACCGCGCTCGATTGCCCCGCGCGCCGCGGCGACGAGATCGAGCAAGAAGCGGAGATTATGCAGGCTGAGCAGC
The DNA here is from genome assembly GCA_035689945.1 of Gaiellaceae bacterium. Lineage (GTDB taxonomy): Bacteria > Actinomycetota > Thermoleophilia > Gaiellales > Gaiellaceae > Palsa-739. Next base: position 1,349 of record DASSLB010000013.1, read on the forward strand.
CGCAGTCCGAGGATTTCCTGCTGGTTGACGAGGTGGCGGATGTACGCCCGGCTGAAGCGGGAGCAGGCGGGGCACGCGCAGCCCTCCTCGAGCGGGCGCTCATCACGGGCGAAACCGGCGTTGCGGAGGTTGAGCCGCCCCTCGCGCGTGAGCGCGCTGCCGGTGCGCGCGGTGCGAGTCGGGAGGACGCAGTCGAACATGTCCACGCCGCGCGAGATCACCTCGAGCACGCCTTCGGGGTCGCCGATCCCCATGAAATAGCGCGGCTTGTCCTCGGGCAAGAAGGCGGCCGCGGTCGTTGTTGCCTCGAACATCGGCTCGCGGTGCTCCCCCACGCTGAGTCCGCCGATCGCGTAGCCGTCGAAGTCGAGCGCGACGAGCTCTTCCGACGAGCGGCTGCGGAGCTCGTCGTCGAGACCGCCCTGCGTGATCCCGAAGCGAAGCTGCCCGGGCGCGCGCGGGAGGTCGCGCTGCCGCTGTGCCCACAGCGTCGTGCGGCGCACCGCCTCCTCGAGCTCGGCGCGCGACACGCCGGCCGGCGAGCAGATGTCGAGGCACATCGCGATGTCGGAGCCGAGAAGCTCCTGCACGCGCGCGGCCACCTCGGGCGTAAAGCGCTCGGGCGCCCCGTCGTAGACCGAGCGGAATGTGACGCCGTCGTCGTCCACCTCGAGCAGCGTGTCGCGGAGCGAGAAGACCTGGAAGCCGCCCGAGTCGGTGAGAATCGCGCCGTCCCAGCCCATGAATTCGTGCAGGCCGCCCAGCTCGGCGATCAGCTCCTCCCCGGGCCGGAAATGGAGGTGGTACGCGTTGCCGAGCACGATCTCGGCTCCGAGCGTCCGCAGCTCGCCGGGATCGACGGTCTTCACCGTTGCCTTCGTCCCGACCGGCATGAACGCGGGCGTACGCACCTCGCCGTGCGCCGTGCGCAGGACGCCGGCGCGCGCCGCTCCGTCTCTCGCCGTGACGGTGAAGCTGTCGCTCACGTGACGAGCCTAGACCGGTAACCTCGTGGCCGATGGCCAGGTGGGGTCCGTACTTCTTCTCCATGCGTCGCCGGTATCGCGAGGAGCGGCTTCTCTCGTACATCCACCGGGAGCACCAGCACGGCCGGCACCTCACGGAGATCCTCGAGGACCCCTACGTCAAGCGCTGCGGCTCGCGCGAGTTCGTCTGGGAGACGATCCGCGACACTCCGCTGATCGAGCTCCTCGACGAGGACGTCCGCGAGGCGATTCAGCGCGGGAGCGTGGACGCCTCGAACCAGGCGTAGACGAGCTCGGCGAGGGCTGCGTCGCGTTCAGGGTCGGCGGGCACGCGCAGCTCGTGCTCGCGGATGCGGCCGAGCTCGGCGACGAGGGCCCGCAGCGGCGCGTTGCTGCCGAGCAGGGTCGCGATCCGGACCGAGTACGGCGCGAACTCGTCGAGCTGCGCGTGCAGCTCACGCTCGCCGCCGTCGCGCCAGAAGTCGCGCCACTCGTTCGCGCTTCGTGGTCTCATCGGTTGTGGTTCACCGCTTCGATGTTGTTGCCGTCGGGGTCGAGGACGAACGCGCCCACGTAGCCCGCGTGGTACTCCGGCCGCTCTCCCGGACCGCCGTTGTCGCGGTAACCCGCGGCGAGCGCGATGCGGTGGAACTCGGCCACGGTCTCGTCGCCCGCGGCCGGGAACGCGAGGTGGACGTTCTCGGCCGGGGCGCGCCCGTCGGCAACGAGCATCAGGTGGCGGCGATCGCCTGCGACCGCAACCATCCCCTCGAAGCGCGCGGGCTCGACCTGCAGCCCCAGCACGGACGCGATCGTCTCGTAGAAGCTACGGCTCGCCTCAAGGTCGGCGACGCCGAGCCAGAGGTGGTCGATCGGCGGACCCGCCTCGGTTCGGCGGGGCCGATGGACTGCCTCGACGCTGTTCGCGTCCGGATCGAGGAGGAAGCCCCCGTAGTAGTCGGGTCGGTACTGCGGCCGAAGACCCGGCTCGCCGTCGCTGCGGTAGCCGGCCTCGATGCCGCACCGCCAGAAGGCGTCGACCTCGTCCTGCGAAGGAGCGGCGAACGCCACGTGGAGGTGCCGCGTGACCGGATGTGCATCGTCGGCCTGCGTAAGTGAGAAGTCCTTCCACTCGTCGAACTTCTCGCCCGCATAGGTCGGCTCGCCCAGCACCGTGGTGTAGAAGCGGCGCCCTGCCTCCCGGTCCGAGACCCGGATCGTGACGTGGTCGAACATCAGAGCAGGAGCATCGCATCGCCGAACGAGTAGAAGCGGTACCGCTCCTCGATCGCGAGCCGGTAGAGGCGGCGCGTCTCCTCGATCCCCGCGAACGCCATCACGAGCGCGAGCAAGGTCGAGCGCGGCAGGTGGAAGTTCGTCAGCAGGGCGTCGACGCGCCGGAACTCGAAGCCCGGCATGATGAACAGCTCGGTGCGGCCGCCGAGCGGGCCGCCGCGGACGACTGTCTCGAGCACCCGCACCGTCGTAGTGCCGACGGCGAGGACGCGCTCCGCGGCGCGGATCCGCTCCCACGCCTGCGCCTCGACCTCGTACCGCTCGCCATGGATCCGATGCTCCTCGAGTCGCTCCTCGGTGACCGGGCGGAACGTGTCGAGCCCGACGTGGAGCGTCACGCGCACGGGTTCCAGCTGCCCGAGCAGCTCGGGCGTGAAGTGCAGGCCGGCGGTCGGTGCGGCGGCCGAGCCCGGCTCGCGCGCGAAGACGGTCTGGTACCGCGAGGGGTCGGCCAGAGGCTCGGTGATATACGGCGGGAGCGGCGTCTCGCCCGCGGGCTCGCCTTCGAGACGAACGCGCCAGCGCCCCTCGCCGAGGTGCTCGAGCAGCTGGACAGGCCCGTACCGGCGGCCCGCCTTCAGCCGGCGAGTGGGACGCGCGAGCGCTTCCCACGTCCCGTCCTCATGGCGTTCGAGCAGCAGCACCTCCCCGCGCGGCGAGGAGATCGGGATCCGGGCGGGCACGACCCGCGTGTCGTTGACGACGACGAGCTCTCCCTGCAGTTCATCCGGCAGCTCCGCGAAGGTGCGGTGGCGAACGACACCGGTCTCGCGTTCGTAGACGAGCAGCCGCGACGCGTCGCGGCGGTCGGCCGGATGCTGCGCGATCAGGTCCGGCGGCAGCTCGTAGTCGAGCTCCGAGAGATCCATCCGACGCCAGTTGTACCGTCGCCTCCGTGGACATGGACGCGATCGCCCGCGCACAGCAGCGCATCGAGGACGCAGCTGCCGGACGCACTGACCCGGCCGCGTTCGACGCAGCACTGCAGCGGGCGCGCACGGCGGTCGAGGCGCTCGCCACCACGACCGCCCGGTTCGAGGCGGGCCTCCCCGTGGCAATCCAGGACGGGCTGCGGGAGCACTTCCGGCCGAGCGCCCGGCATCTCGCCGAGGTGCGTGGACTGACGAATCAGGTCATCCGCCGGCTCGAGCGAATCGAGGGGGACCTCCTGACCGAACGGCATGCGCGCGTCGACGACCTCGCCCTGCTCGTCGATCTCATCAGCTCGGGCTGGCGGAGTGTCGACGAGCGGCTGGGACGGATCGAGGAGGGCCTCAAGCCGGACGGCGCGAGGGTCTACAACCTCGAAGAGCGTCAGGCCGGCTGAGGCGTCGCAACCGGTAGGACGAGCACGAAGCGGCTTCCCCGGCCGGGCTCGCTGTCGAGCTCGAGCCGGCCGCCGAGGGCGAGCGCCAGCTCGCGCGCGATCGTCAGGCCGAGCCCCGTGCCACCGCCGTCGCCGGACCAGAACGGCCGGAAGATCCGCTCCACCCCCTCCGGCTCGATGCCGGGACCGGTGTCCGAGACCGACACCATCACCTCGCCGTTCCGCGCGTTCAGCCCCAGGTCGACGCGGCCGCCCTTGGGCGTCCAATGGAGCGCGTTCGCGATCAGGTTCGTGACGATCTGCAGCACTCGGTCGCCGTCGGTCACGAGCACCGCCCCCTCCCCGAGCTCGAGCTCGTAGTCGATGCCGCGCGTCCGCGCCTCCTCCGCGAACGTCGCGTAGGCACGCTCGCAGAGCGCGTGCATGTCGACCTCCTCGCGGAGCAGTGCGAAGCGGCGCGCGTCGAGCTTGGCGAGATCGAGGACGTCGCCCACGAGCCGCTCGAGGCGCAGCGCTTCCTCCGCGACCACTTCGAGCGACCGCTCCCGAGCCTGCTCGCCTTCGAGGACGCCCTCGCGCAGAGCGGCGACGTGTCCGCGAATCGCCGTCAACGGCGTGCGCAGCTCGTGCGAGACCGACATGAGGAAGTTGCGTGTGAGCGCCTCCGACTCGGCGATCCTCGCCGTCATCTCGCCGAAGCGCGCAGCCAGCCGCTCGACCTCGCTGCCACCCGTGCGCTCCGGGAGCGCGACCTTGTAGTGGCCGACAGCCACCTCGTCAGCGGCGGCGGTGAGCGCCTCGAGCGGACGGACGATCCGGCGGGAGAAGTAGACGACGAGGGCGCCGGCGACCGGGATCCCGATTCCGAACGCCAGGGCAAGCTCCCAGGCGAGCTGTACCCAGCGGCTACGCAGGGCCGCTGCCGGCTTGGCTACCACAAGTGCGCCGACGGGAATCCCCGCGAGCTTCACGATCTGCCCGACGCCGAAATAGGCGCCGCTTCGAACGTGGAAATCGAAGGCCGGCGGGTTGTCGCCGCGGAGCTTCGCTAGACGCACCACGCTGCGCGGGAGCTCGGGAAGCGAGCCGGCGAGCAGCGAGGCTCCTGGCACGACAGGGACCCAGAACACCTTGTCCCGGCCGAGCGGGAGTTGGAAGACAGGCCCTCCGCCTGCCTGCCGCTCGTAGAGCTCCACGATCCCGACCGATTCCGCCCGCAGCTCCGAGGCCGCATGCGTGCGGGTGTAGCTCTGGAAGAAGCGGACGGCGATCAGCGTCGCGACGACGCCGGCGAGCACGATTCCGAGCAGGAACAGCGCGGGCAGCCGGAAGCGCAGTGATCTGAGCACTGCGGCCTCAGCCGGCAGGAGCGGGCGCCGGCCCGGCCTTGTAGCCGATGCCCCACACGGTGACGATCGGCGCTGCGTCGCCGAGCTTCCGCCTCAGCTGGCGGACGTGGACGTCGACGGTCCGGGTGTCACCGGCGAACGTGTAGCCCCAGACGCGCTCGAGCAGCTGGTCGCGCGTGAGGACGAAGCCTCGATGGTCGAGCAGCTCCCAGAGCAGGTCGAACTCCTTCGGAGCCAGCCGGATCTCCTCGTCCCCCACCTTGCACTCGCGACGCCCTGCATCGAGCACGAGGTCACCGTGGGTGAGAACGCCGGCCTCGGGCCGTGACTTGCCGCCCCCACGGCGCAGGATCGCCCGCACCCGCGCCACGAGCTCGCGCGGGTTGAACGGCTTCGTGAGGTAGTCGTCGGCCCCCACCTCGAGGCCGGCGATCTTGTCCAGGTCGTCGTCGCGCGCCGTGAGCATGAGAACCGGCAGCGTGCTCGTCTCGCGAATCCGGCGGCAGACCTCCATGCCGTCGAGGTCGGGAAGCATCAGGTCGAGGATCACGAGGGACGGCGGTTCGGACCCGACGAGGGTCAACGCCTCCCGACCGCTCGAGGTCATCTGAACGGCGAAGCCGTCTTTGCGCAGGTACGCAGCAACGAACGACGCAATCGCCTGCTCGTCCTCGACGACGAGAATCGTCTGCGTGGCCATCAGCCTCGGCCGATCTCGCGGATCAGCGGGGTTGTGGGCATCGACTGCGGCCGTTCGCCGTCGATCGAGTACTTCCCGTCGGAGCTTCGGTATCTGGACGAGCCGCGGAGCTGCACGCTGCCGTTGCCGCCGGCGAACAGGTAGACGCCGGACCCGCGCACGACGACGCGATAGGCGCCGTCGATCGCGCGGAAACGGAAGCCGCTGCCGCTGAACTCGACCCCCGGCTTTCCGCGCCAGCGCAAAGGGCGTTGTGAGACGTCGGCGCCGCTCGCCTGAGGCTTGCCCTCGCCGGTGGCCGAGGGCAGGTGGTAGATGTCGACCCGAGCCTCGGCTCCCTGCGGGACACGGCCGAGCACGAATCCCTGGACGACGAGCGTGACGACCGGATTGCCGTGGACGCCACCGTCACCGTTCGCCCGCTGCACGACCAGAAAGCCGGCGGCGTGTCCGCGGGCACCCGCCGACGCTGCGGCTGGGAGCATGAGAACCGCGACAGTGGCGCAGCTGAGCAGGATCCGGCACATTTGCGTCCCCAGGGTACTCCGGCTCGAAAGGAACGTCCCATTCTCCGCCGAAGTTCGGTCGCCATGGGAGACGTTGCCCTGCAGCGTCGCGCAGCCGACCTCGCAGCGCGCGTGGAGGCGTTCGCGAAGGCGTTGTATGAAAGCGGTGTCCCGGAGGACACGTCCGCCGCTCTCCTGGCGAACGTTTC
>DASSLB010000014.1:0-3505 GCA_035689945.1 Gaiellaceae bacterium
CGGAGTAGCCATGCAAACGCTACGGCGCAGGGACACGCACGAGGACCTCGCCGCTGTCGGCTCCCGCAACCGGCCCGTGCTCCTCGCGACGCTCGACGTTCCGTATGCGGAGGAGGCGATCGCGTTCGCCGTCGACTCGGCAGTCGAGAACGGGCAGCCGCTGCTCCTCGTCAACGTCGCCGAGGTGCTGCCGACGGCGTACTCCCTCCTCGGCTACGGCTACGTCGAAAGAGAGGACCTGCAGGACGCACTACGCAAGCCGGTGGAGCTCGCCCGGTCGCTGGCAGTGTCGGTCGAGCGGCTGCGCGTGTGCAGCCCGCATCCGGTCGACGCGCTGCTCGAAGTCGTCGCCGAACGCGAGCCTGGATTGCTCGTGTTCGGTCCCGACCGCGGGCATCTGTCCGGCCGCCGCTATCGGCGCACCGAGCGGGCGGTACGCGAGCGGGCGGCCTGTCTCGTCTGGTCGCCCTAGGACGCGATGGTCTTCACGATCAGCTCGGCCACCCACTCCGGCTTCTGGTTGAGGAGCATGTGGCCGGCATCGGGGACGAAGTGCAGGCGCGTGGTGGGGCACGACTCGAGCGTGCTGCGCTCGGCGGGAGTCAGCCCGACCTCGTCGTCCTCGCCGAAGACGATCTCTGCCTGAACGCCTGACTGGCACAGCCTGGGGGCGAGCGTCCCGTACCGGTAGAGGTACTGGTACGAGCGGCGCAAGGCGATGCGGATGTCCCCGCGGTTGTTGCTCGCCATCTCGGCTGCCAGTGGCGCGACTCGGTCGTCGGGAACCTCGCCGCGAAGCATCTTGGGGAAGCTCCGGAACATCAGCGCGGTGACGAGCGAGCGCAGGCCCGGCACGTAGCCGATCCGGTTGAACGTCTCGAGGCCTTTCATCTCGTCCTCGGCCGAGAAGGTCGGCGCCAGCAGAATGAGCGGTCCGCTGAAGTGACCGCCGGCGGCCATCTCGAGCGCGATGTTGGCACCGAAGCTGTGGCCGACGACCGCGTCGCAGTGAAACTCGCGGGCGAGCTCTCCGGCGTATGCCGCGTAGGACTCGGGCGTGGCGTCGAATCCGGCCGGGAACGCGACGCCGCCGAAGCCGGGAAGCGTCTTCGCGATCGCCTCGACCCCACCGGCCGCCAATGCGTGTGTCGCGACCAGGTCGTCGTAGAAAGCGGCCGTACAGAGCCCGCCTGGCAGACAGAGGACGCGGTAGCGGGGTTCGTCCATCTCCCCGAGATTGGCAGCGTCCCTCGCAGCCCGCATGGGACGTTTGCCTCATCTTTGCGAGGCGGCTTACGACAGCCAGGCGCTGCGTCCGCCGCCGCGCGTCCAGACGATCGGGAAGAACGACTCGTCGAGCGAGAGGTCGCCGGCGCGCCGGTAGCGCGAGTAGTTCGGATCCGTGTGGGTGGGATGGAAGGTCGTCTCGGCTCGGATGAAGTGCGAGACCACGGCGCGCCGGTGGACGTCGGCCGTGTTGGGGCCGGAGCCGTGGAAGGTGAGGTGGTGGTGGAACGCTGCGCCGCCGGCCTTCACCTCGACCGGGACGAGTCGGAGCTCCTCGCTGTCGGGCACCGCGCGGTGCACCGGCGCGAGCCAGTCGGCCGGCGCGTGGAACTCGCCGCGGTTCTCCGGCGAGCGGGGCCAGCGGTGGGAGCCGGCCGCGTAGGTGATGGTTCCCGCCTCCGCCGAGGTGTCGTCGAGCGGAATCCAGCAGGTGAGCATGTCCGGCGGCACGAGGTAGTCGAGGTAGCTCCCGTCCTGGTGCATGCCGAGCGATTTCGCGCCGGGCGGCTTCCAGAGGCAGTTGTCCTGGCCGAGGCGGACTCCGTCCCAGCCGGCGATCTCGCCCGCGAGCCGTCCGCTTCGCTCGGACAGGACCTGGGCGGCGATCACCGGGTCGGCTTTCCAACCGTTGCAGATCTGGCGCGTCCGGTCCTCGGGGTCGCGGCCGGCGAGCCAGTTGACCTCGTCGGGCTTGATGCCGGTGGCCCATTCGCCGGCGAAGAGGGGCTCGAACCGCTCGCGAAGGCGTTCGACCGTCTCGGTGTCGATGAGCTCTTCGACGACGACGAAGCCGTCGCGCTCGAACTGCTGCCGCTGCTCGTCGGTCCACGCTTCGATCATTCCGCTGCGCTCCAAATTATCCGCTCCCGCCAGCGGACTCGCATTCGTCGTACGCATGGAATTAGGATCGACGAAGCCATCTCGGGGTCGTAAGGAGGAGCGATGAACACGATCGTGGTCGGATACGACGAAACCGAACCGTCGAAGAGGGCACTCGAGCGCGCGGCGGACCTCGCGGAGAAATTCGGCTCGCGCCTCCTGATCACAAGCGTTGCGCCGGTGATGATCCCGTCGGGACACGGCACCGCGGGGACCGATCCGACGGATCCACCCAAGCAGCACGAGATCGAGCTCCAGCACGCGCAGTCGTACCTGGCGGGCAGAAACCTGTCCGCTGAGCTCCAGCCGGCGGTCGGCGACCCGGCGGACACGATCGTCGAGGTCGCGGATCAGAACAACGCGAGCCTGATCGTCGTCGGTACGAGACAGCCGAGCATCCTCGAGCGCCTGCTCGGCACGAGCGTCAGCGGCGCGGTGTCACGGCAAGCCCACTGCGACGTGCTGATCGTGCATTAGGAGCGGATCAGGCGAGAGGACGTTCACTCAGGCGAGCGACTGTTTCCGGCGGAGGCATCGGCGTAAGCTGCGGTCATGGCTGCGCAAGCCGATGAGCGAGCCTCGCAGGCAGATGCCCTGATCCAGGGAGTCCTGGTGGGCGAGGCCGTCGCTAACGCGGGGTACATCGTTCTCGTCGCCGATGAGAACATGCGCTACCTCGCTGCGAGCGACGCCGCCTGCGAGTTGCTGGGCTACAGCCGCGAAGAATTACTCGGGCTCACTGTCGCTGAGCTTGTCGTGGAGACCAACGCCTCGGAACTGTATGACGAGTTCATCCGCGATCACGGACAGCGCGGGAGGATCACCCTCCGCTGCAAAGATGGCCGCTCCCTCGACGCCCACTACGACGCCCGCCAGACCGAAGTGGGCGGACTGCCCTACTACGTCTCAGTGATTTCGCCCGTCGAGTCGAGCTAGAGAACCTTCATCCCGATGAGCCGGAGGCTGAAGGCGGCGTCGGGGTCCGCGAGCCACGTCGGCCGAAGCCGTCAGGCTTGTCGGGTGCGGCGACTCTTCCGATGCCCGACTTCGACGAAAACGCTTAGGCCGCCGTTCAGGGGTCATTCCGGAACGCTGGCCCAGGCGAGTGCCCGCGTCATGGTCGGGTGCTTCACCGCCATCTGGCATCTCCGCCTGCCGAAACATCCGCTTGTCGTCTGGAGCGACGCGACCCTCGCCCCCGGCGACTGGACGTGCGGCTGAAGCCTTCTCGTGGGTGTGGCCGTGCGCCCGCCCGTTGCCACGAGGGGGCGCGCGCCGGAGCCCGACTGCCCCGTCAGTGGCCGGGAGGCGGGCCAGGGGGGCCAAGGATTTCGAACCC
>DASSLB010000015.1:0-2001 GCA_035689945.1 Gaiellaceae bacterium
CACGGCGCCGCGCCGTGGCCGACCTCGAGAAAGCGAGGGTCACGACATGAGGTTCAGCATCTACTCCGAGCTCCAGAGCTGGCCGGGCAAGTCGTACGACCGGCTCTACGGCGAGGTGCTCGAGCAGATCGAGAACGCCGACCGGCTCGGGTACGACGCCTACGCTGCGATCGAGCACCTCTTCTTCCCGAAGTTCTCGGCCTCGGCGAACGTCTTCGGCCTGTTCGGGATGGCCGCGGCCCGCACGCGCCGGATCAACTTCCGGACGATGCTCCACATCCTCCCGTACCACAACCCGCTCGTGCTGGCCGCCATGATCCACGAGTTCTCGATGCTCACCGGAGGCCGCTACGAGTTCGGCGTCGGCCGCGGGCACGGCTGGATCCCGCTGCCGGCAGGGATGCCGCTCGACGAGACTTCGCGGCCGCGCTACGAGGAGGCGCTCGATCTCTTCGTCGAGGCGCTCCAGAACGATGTCGTCAGCTTCGAGGGCGAGTACTGGAACGTGAAGGACAGCCAGGTGATCCCGTTCAGCGGGAACACGTTCCGGGTCGTTCTCGGAGGCACCTCGGATCGCACGTACGACCTCGCGGCGAAGCACGGCTGGGCGGTCGCGGTGCCGCCGCTCCTGCCGTACGCGGCGCTGAAGGACCAGCTCGACCTCTATCGCGCGAAGTGCGCCGAGTACGGGACGACGCCGGACATCATCTGGATCCACGCCTGCTACATCGACGACGACCGCGAGCTCGCGCTGCGTGAGGCCGAGCTGCACATGCGCGGCTTCCTCGAGGGCAACGCGTCTCCGCTGACCGAGCACCCGGTCCCGCCGGTCGACGCGCTCAACGCGGCCGGATACGGCTTCTACGCGTCCGGGATCATGGAGAAGCTCGCCGCGACGCCGTACGACGAGATGGTCGGCGGTGACATCGTCTGGGTCGGGACGCCGGACGACGTGATCGCGCGGATCCGCGAGACGATCGAGGTCTGCGAGGGCCTAACCGAGATCGCGATCACGACGAACCCGGGCGGCGTCGAGCACTGGAAGGCGATCAAGGCGCAAGAGCTGTTCGCCGAGCACGTCATTCCCGTGATCCAGCGGGAGACCGGGGCGGTCGCGGTCGAGGCGTGAGCTCGGTCGTCGTAGCTGGGGCCGGGTCGATCGGGTCGCTTCTCGCCGCGCACCTCGCGCGGGTCGCGGACGTGACGGTGCTGACTCGGCGGGAGGAGCACGCGGCGGCGTTGCGCGAGCACGGACTTCGCGTTTCCGGACGCAGCGACTTCACCGCGCAGCTCGGCGCTACGGCCGATCCTGCTGCGCTGCCTCAGGCTGCCACGCTGGCGATCCTCGCCTGCAAAGGCACGGATCTCGAACCGCTGGCCGCTCGCCTCGAAGGGACGCTTCCGGGCGCGACGGTGATGACGATCCAGAACGGGCTCGGGGCGGAGGAGATCGTTGCCGCGCACGGCGAATGGCCGCTTCTCTCCGCGGTCACGTTCATGAGTGGCACCCGGCACGGCGACGCGCACGTCGAGTACGTGCTCGACACCGCGACCTGGATCGGCCCGTACCGTGGCACGACGGAGGATGACGCGCACCGGGCCGCCGGGCTGATCGAGGCGGGCGGGCTGAGGGCGGAGGCGTTCCCCGACCTACGCCCGGCGCAGTGGTCGAAGCTGATCTTCAACGCGACCGTCAACGGCGTCGCCGCGCTCACGAACCTCCCGCACGACTTCCATTTCGCGCAGACCGCAGAGCTGTCCGATCTCGGCCATCTCGTCCGCGACCTCGTCGACGAGGGGAAGGCCGTCGCCGCCGCGGCCGGCGTCGAGTTGCACGACGACCCCTGGGAGATGAACGTCCTCGCGACGCAGCGCGGTCACCGGCATTTCCCTTCCATGCTCGAGGACGTGGACGCTCGCCGGCCGACCGAGCTGGAGCTGATCAACGGCGCGCTCGTCCGCGAGGCAGTGCGGCTCGGTGTGTCCGTTCCGCTGCAGACC
>DASSLB010000016.1:0-8008 GCA_035689945.1 Gaiellaceae bacterium
ACCGCATCGGCGACGTTCACCACTGCAGCGTAAAGGCCGGGCTACACTAAGCCACCCGCGGGGGCGTAGTTCAGTTGGTTAGAACGCCGGCCTGTCACGCCGGAGGTCGCGGGTTCGAGTCCCGTCGCTCCCGCTCCTGAACCCGCCGCACACGGCGGGTTTTCTACGTAAGCGGTGCAAGTTGCCGTCCATCGCAACTCCCCTATGGAACGCGATTTGGAACGCACGTGCGGCTTCATTGCAAGCCTGAGGGCGCCGGGGTCGCTATCGGACGCGCGAGAGCGGGGCGAACCTCATTACGAGCGAAGGGCCTCGACCGTTGATCCCTACCGCGATACCGTCAAGCCGGTGAACGAAGACCAGGGCGACAGCGATGAGGTTGACCGGCCGCGGATCTGTCCGGCCTGCGGCGTGACGATGGGCATCCGCGAGTACCGAACGTCGACCCGCTTCGTCTGCCTCGAGTGCGGATTCTCTGACGAGGCGGGATCCGGGAGTTGAGCCAACTCCTGATCGAGTTCCCTGCGGACGACCTCGACCGCGCCCGCCGCTTCTGGCAGGGGCTCCTCGGCATCACGCTCGCCGAGCGCCGGCCGGAACAGGGCGTGGGCTTGCAGACGGAGCACGCCGGCGCTGCTGTCGGGCTCCACGAGCGCGGCAGCGGTCCCGGTGACCGCTTCTCTCTGCCCTACTTGCCGGTCGCCGACCTGCAGGCTGCCCTCCAGCAGGTCGTCGAACTGGGCGGGGAGGTCGTGCACCCGGGGGAGTGCTGGGCGATCTGCCGCGACTCCGAAGGGACGCCATTCGGACTCGCAGAGCGCTGAGGGCGCCCCCAGGACCCCTGAGCGGGCGGTGCTCGTAGGATCGGTGAATGGTCGGCTCGGCGGCGCGATGGGTGCGGAGGGCAGTCGCTGTCGGAGCCTCGAATCCGGTCGCGAAGGTGGCAGGTTGACGTGGGTCTCGCCGCCGGCGCGATAGCTGCCTCGCTCGCGTCGGTCCTCTACAACAGCGGCCTGCTGCTGCAGGCGGAGGCGTCGCGAGGTGAAGCTATCAGCGTCGCGTTCGCGCCAGGTCTGCTCGTTCGGCTTGTGCAGCGCCGGCGCTGGATTGCAGGAAGTGCGATCGCCGTCCTCGGTTGGCCCCTGCAAGCGTTTGCTCTCACCCGTGCACCGTTGACGGTTGTGCAGCCGTTGCTTGCGGTCGGCGTGGTCGTCCCACTCGTTTTCGGCAAGCGAATGCTCGGCGAGCGCGTCGGTTGGAGTGATGTTCTCAACATCGGCTTGCTCGTTGCTGGGACGTCGTTGCTGGTCGCCCTCGCTCCGCCTCGATCGAACGTGACGGGGACAAGCGTTCGGCTCGTGATTGCGCTAGCGGTGCTGGCCACGGTTCTGGTCTGCGCGCTGCTGCTCGCGGCCGTGGTGCGCCACCGCCGCGGGCTGATGCTGATGCTCGCGGCTGGCGTCGGCTTCGCGGTCGCGAGCATCATGACCAAGCTGCTCGCCGACGCCTTCTCTCGTAGTGAATGGGTCGCGCTCGCAATCTGGCTCGCGAGCACGGCAGCGGCCGGCAGCGTCGCTTTGATCGGCGAGATGAACGCGTTGCAGATCACGGCCGCCAGCACCGTCTCGGCTCTCGTCCTCGCCCTCGAAACGATCATCCCCGTAACGCTCGCGCCCTTCCTTTTCGGCGAAGCAACCGGCGGCTCTGCGGCGTCCATCGCGCTCAGGTGCGCGGCGCTCGCCATGACGATCGGCGCAGCGATCGTGCTCACACGAACACGCCCTGTGGTCGAAGCGCTCGCGGAGTCCTGACCGTGGGCCAGGGTCGGGAATGTCACCCGAAGGAGTCCGACCTATTGACGCTACCCCGTGGTTCCGGGCGGGCACTCGGAGTCCGGCTTCATCGGTGTCTAATCGCGTCGACTGAGAATCGAACACAGTGTTTGAGCAGACGCTCGGCTGCCGGGTGGAGCGGCGCCTCCATTCCGCGTCGCATTACGCCAGGGCGACGCAGTGACCGAGTCGCCGAGTCCGGAGAGCGTCGCGTCGCGGCGCAAGCAGCGCCGGAACGCTGCCAAGTTGCGGAAGCGGCGCCGGCGGTTGATCGTCCTCGGAGGCGTGCTGGTCGGTCTGGTTGGACTGGTCGGACTCGCTGCAGTCTTAAGCCCCGGCGCACGCGCTCGCGCAGATGCAAGACGCCCTACGAGCGACAAACTGGTCGCTACGAGAGACAAGAAGGTTGCGCGTTGGCCGCCCCGGATCAAGGCACTGTTCCGGCACCCGCTTCCGGGCGAGGGGGTCTGGCGGCGAACAGGACCACTCGTTCAAGGGGCACCCGCGGTTCTCGTTACGCGGTTTCGCCCGCAGCGCGTCAACCCGAGCATCACCGCCTATGTCGCGTGGTTTGACCACACGCGCACGACGCTCGCGTACTACCCGGGTGGTTCTGAGCCGCCCAGCGCAGCCGTGCGCGGGCCGATGATGGTCCCGCACGACCAACGCTGGCGACTCCTCGCCGCCTTCAACGCCGGCTTCGTCTACACCCAAGGCGGCAACGGCTCGACCGATAACGGACGCGTGAACGAACCGCTCCACCGCGGCAACGCGACACTGCTCGAATACAAGAACGGCCCCGTAGCGATCGTGAAATGGAGCGGCGGCCCAAATGCAGGTCGGAACGTCGCCTGGTCCCGCCAGAGCCTCGCGCCGATCGTCTGGAACGGACACCTCAACCCCGCGTTGAACACGGACCCGAACAGCTACCAGTGGGGCTATACGCTCGATGGAGTTGGCCTCGTCTGGCGCACCGGGATCGGAATCGACCGCCGAGGCAACCTCATCTTTGCCGTCGCCCCGAGCCAGACGGTGATCACTCTCGCGCGGATCCTCCAACACGCCGGTGCCGTACGGGCAATGGAGCTCGACATCAACCCGGAATGGCACACCCTGATCACATACGCCCACCGGCACGGTCATCTCGACCCGACGATGGTCGAGCCCCAGCCAATGCAGCGCAGCACCCGCTATCTCGTCCCCGACAACCGGGACTTCTTCACCGTCTATCGCAGGTGGCCCGGCCCAGTGACCGTCCCGTTCAAGTAATCGGAGTCGCAACGTCCACGCGCCCCTGCGCGGCGAGACGCCTATTAGTGTTGACACGCTCGCCTACGCCAGTGTGAGGGAATGACGCCAGCGCTTACGCTGGCGATCGACGGTCGCCGTGGCGATGGCCGCGACGTCCGCCGCACCGAATGGCCATTCGACTAATAAGCGCGCGAAGACTGCCCAGATCGCGCAAGTGGGTGCGCGCCAGTCAGCGTTTTCGCCGATGTCCGCCTTGAGCGTGCGTTTCATGCTCGGAGGATGGCGGAGGGAGGGCAGGCCGGGCACGAAGACGGCGTGCGCTCGTATCTCGAGGCGTTTGCCCCGGTTGTCGACTGGGACGACCTCGTTCGGTGGCCGCCGGACGTTTTCGCGCTCGCGAACCTGGCGCTCGATCACACCAAGAGCTACCGGTTTGCGATCGCGCCGCCCGCCGGCAGGTTCTGGCCGCCGTTCCCGGAGTGGAACGAGGAGGTCTCCGCGGCGGCGCAGGCCTGGCGAACGGTTAGCGGCGGGGATGGCGGTGCGCTTCCGCCGCTCGTCCGGCGCAGCTGGGAGAGCGTCACCGGACTGCGCGATCTCCCGCTGGCGGAGATCAGGAGCGGCGCGGCGTGGAAGCTGATCTGCGCGCTGCACACGCTGCACGCGGCTGCGGACGAAGCGTGCGCTCACCTGGGCTCTGGCGCCGCCGCGGCGGCGGGCTCGTTCGAGCAGCGCGCCTGGGATCTCTTCCGGGCGCACAGTTCGCTCGCACGCCTCTCACCCCGGCGGATGCGCGTCGTCCCGAAGACGAACTTCTCACCCCGCGGCATCACGATCCGCTCCCTCTCGCGCTACCTCGGCCTCTCCTACGAGCTCGTCCCCGTGCAGTGGACAAGCGGCGCGCCCGAAGGGCACGCCCGCAGCCAATACAACGTCCTGCTGCTTCCGTGGCCGCTACGCGTGCAGGCGGAGGACTTCCGAGCGCTGCCGTCCACGCGTCTGCGCAACATGGACACGGAGCGGTTCGGATTCTTCGAGTTCGCGCCGCCGGCGACGCTCGACTGCGGGCTCGTCGGCTCGCTGCTCGCAGAAGCCGCAGCCGCCGGCTCAGACGTCGACGCGGTCGTGCTGCCGGAGGCAGCGCTACTGCCGGAGGAGATCCCGGCGCTCGAGGAGACGCTCGCGCGCCACGCTGTGCGCTACGTCATCTCCGGTGTGCGCCAGAGCCAGGCGTATCCCGTACCCGGCCGCAATTACCTCCATCTCGGCATGCGCACCGCCACAGGGTGGGAGCGGGTCGAGCAGAGCAAGCACCACCGCTGGAGCCTCGACGGCCCGCAGATCCGCCAGTACCACCTGAGCCGCACGCTCGACCCCCAGAAGCTCTGGTGGGAGGCGATCGACATCGGCGAGCGGACGCTGGGCGTGGCCGCGGTCGCTCCGGGAGTCACGGTGGCGCCGCTCGTCTGCGAGGACCTTGCGAGCCTCGACGAGTGTGCCCATCTGTTGCGCGACATGGGGCCGAGCCTGATCGTGGCGGTGCTGCTCGACGGCCCGCAGCTGACGGCGCGCTGGCCGTGCCGCTACTCCGGCGTGTTGGCGGACGATCCCGGATCGGCCGTGCTGACGCTCACCTCCTACGGCATGGCGGCACGCTGCCGCCCGTCCGGAAAGCGCCGCTCCCGCGTCGTCGCGCACTGGAACAGCCGCACGGATCGTCCGCACGAACTGAGTCTCGGACGTGGCTCGGCAGGGGTGTTGCTGACGCTGCGCGTCGAGCCGTCGACGGTCTGGACGGCCGACGGCCGCCTCCACCCGAACTCTCCGTCGATGAGGCTGTCCTCCGTGCAGCAACTAGCGGGAAGGCGAACGCGCGCTCCAGCGTGACCGACGAGGCCGAAATGCGTGCCGTCGCCGCACCTGAAAATCCCGTCGCCGCGCGTGCGGCGCCAACCGAGCCGATCGGATCGAGCCTGCGTGGGTTGGCTGCGTCCGGGCGGAATTCGCGGTGCGTGGACGGTTTCAAGCATGGACATGCAGAGTGGGCCGGTAGGTGAGCTCTTGGATGTTGCGGTCGAGCGTTCGACTCTCAATCAATTCGAGGTCGAAGTCGGCTGCACCCTGGAAGATTGGATCTGATCCGTTCTGGCCGGTGATCACGGGGAAGAGGGTCACCTGGACGTGGTCGACTAGGCCAGCGGCCATCAGCGCCCGATTCATCGAAAGGCTTCCGTGCGAGCGCAAAGGCACCTCGGACTCCTCCTTGAGCCGGGCGACGACATCGATCGCGTCACCGCTCACCACGGTCCCGTCCAGCCAGTCAAGGGGCCCTTTCAGCGTGGTCGAGACGATGGTCGCCGGCAGGTTCACCATCCGGGTGACCCACGGGTCTCTCACCTCGGATTCCTCGGTGCTCGTGGCCAGCATCTGTGCGAAGAGCCGATAGGTATTCGCCCCGAAGACCATCCGCTGCTCCTCGCTGTACAAGGCGAGGCGGCGGTCGAGCAGCTCAGGGCCCTGCTTGCCCCAGTAGCCGCCCCAGTCTCCGCCGCTGACGGAGCCGAAGCCATCGAGGCTGGAAAAGACGTCAAAGGTGTAGGTAGCGGCCATGATGCTCTCCTCGAATGCGTTGATCGGTCATGGATACAGACCGGAACCCACGGCAGGACTCATCGCGCTTTGACCCCGATGAGGCCGGCCTGACACCCGAAACCCTTTTCTGGAACGAGCGTGGAACGCAGCTGTGACGAACGACGGCGATCGGCCGCCACTAACTCGCCCCCGCGCGGACCGGTGCTTCGGCTCAGTGACTAGCAGCGGCGACCAGCCGCGACGCCGGCCCCACAACTGTCACCCCAGCGCGACCGCCCTCACGCGGAGTCAGAGGTTGCACGAGTGTTCGTGCCGCGTCCGCCAATCACCTAGCGGTGCTCTTAGCCGGGTGGCCGGGGCCGGCTGAGCTCGTCGGGCACTCGGCCGTCCCAGGCGCGCAACTCGCGCGAGAGCCGCCGATCCCAGCGGCTTCGGCGCTCTCGGCGGCGCTGCCCGAGGAGGGCCAGGTTGAGCAGCAGGATCGCCAGCGAGGCGACCAGGAACGGCGTGAGCCAGTCCGGCACTGAACTCGATTGTCCCGGATTTCCCCGGCCGAGCTTGTCGCAGCCGCCTTCGGAGGAGAGATCACGGCTGGTTGACAACCGTGCTCCACGGGACGGATGATTGGATCACGATGCACAGAAAGCTGCCGGCGCTCGCCCTGTCCGTTCTTCTGGTGGTCTGCGCCTCGCTTGCGCTTGCCTCGGCGGCCTTTGCGTACAACGGCACAGCGGCAGCAGCCTACGCCGACACCTACTGGCAGACCTACAACCCTGCCTGGCCCTCGTTCGCTAACAGTGGCGGAGACTGCACGAACTTCGTCTCGCAGGCCCTCTACGCCGGCGGCATCAGCATGCGCCCCTCACCGACCTACAGCGGCGACGCCGCCTGGTACATGGTGAAGAAGAGGAATCGGTGGTCGTACGCCGCCTCATGGGTCAACGCACAACACCAGAGCATCTTCATGCTTCAGTACCTGCCCGGCGTCACCCAGGTCGCCTCCTACTACGGCCTCGCACCGGGGACGACCGCGGCCGACCACGCAGAGCAGGGCGACGTCGTGCTCTACGACTGGAACAACGACGGCGTCTACGACCACGAGGCGATCGTCACTGCCAGCGACGGCACCAATCCCGACGGCACCACCAACTGGGACCTCGTCGACGCGCACACAAACAACCGCTACCACACGTATTGGACACTCGCGCAGTACAACGCAAGCTGGGCAACCACCCGAATCGTCGTGCTCCACATCTCCCCGACGACCAGCTAGCCCTACTTCGTCAAGCGCGGCAACGAACCGAGAAGAAGCGGTTCCCGCCTCGGTCAGGGCTCGCGACAGTCTGAGGCTCCGCAGTCCACCGTCATGTCTTTGCGCTCGCCGCGAGTGGGGAGGCTGCGCTTCCGCCAGAGGTCGTTGCGAAGTGTTAGCGGGTGCTTCTCTTCCGTGAAGTCGCGTTTGCCCGTATCTTCCTCGTTAGGGCACCGGTACAGGCTGGAGATCGGGCGTGGTCGGAGGAGTGGCCGTAAGTAACGAGAAGCACTTCGCCGACGCGGCGGTACTCGCTCGGGAGGTCAACCAGCGGATCCGACAGATAGGCGGCTCACTGACTGAACCCGGAGAAGACGCGAGCGAGGAGCTGACGTTCTTCTGCGAATGCGGCTGCCTAGACCCGGTCGATCTCACGCTTGCGGCTTTCGACGCACGGGGCGCCTTGCTCACGGGTCACTCGCGCCCGGAAGGGGAGGCCTGATCCAGCTCGTTGGCAGCACCTGTCGCTCTCCCTACCAACCGACCTCCTAGCCCCATGCGCGGCGCCATCATGCCGCTCAGGCTCTGAACCAGGGCGCTGCGCGACCATGGGGACAGCGGCTTGTACTCGGGAAGGTTCGGCGTCCGATAGCGCCTGGGCGCGTCGTGGCCGTCCGCAAAGATCAAATCCTCGCGAGCACGGATTTCCTCGTGCCCGTCGACGGTCAACAGTACGTCCTCGGCCAAGCAATCCCCACACTCACAGAAGCCGGTGAACGTCTCGTCCTCACGCGCCCGGGCCGCCTCGACGAGCCGATCGTTGATACGCACGAGGGCGTCAGTCATCTCAGCCGCCGTCACACATCGCCCCTTCCCCCAAACGCGGCCTTCCGAACCCCTACCCCGTCTCCGCAGGTCGACGCGACTGCACGCACGCTCGCCTGGGCCAGTGTTCCGGAATGGCCCCCGAGGGTTACGGGTATGCGATTGCTCTTGGCTTTCCGCGACTAGGCGTTAGTGGTTCGGACGGCAGAGCGCGTTGCCGCAGTGGAGGACTTGGAGGTTCCGCCGTGCGTGATCG
>DASSLB010000017.1:0-2246 GCA_035689945.1 Gaiellaceae bacterium
GGAGCTCGTCCCCGGCCATCCGACGCTCGGCGACGTCGACTCGGCGCAGGCCCTCACCGACTACCAGGCCGCGAAGAAAGCGCACAAGGCGCAGTGGATGGCGTCGAAGTCCGCACACTGACCGACGGCGGCCAGCCGGCCGCGAAGACCGCGCACGCTCTCGCAGAGTTCTTCGGCGCGGCCAAGCAGACCCTCGAGATCGCGGTCTACGACTTCCACCTGCCGCCGGAGCTCGACGAGATCGTTCGCGGCGCGCTCCTCGACGCGCACAAGCGCGGCGTCATGGTCCGCCTCGCGTACAACCTCGACCACGCCAAGGCTGTCCCGGTTCCGCCGCCGCCGAGCACGGATCCCGACTCGCTGGAGGCGGACCCCTTCCCCACCGCAGCGATCCCCGGCGTGCCGGATCTCATGCATCACAAGTACGTCGTTCGTGACAACGTCTCCGTCTGGACCGGTTCGGTGAACTGGACGGCCGACTCGTGGACGCGCGAGGAGAACGTCGCCGTCACCGTCGACTCCCCCGCCCTCGCAGCCCGCTACCTCACCGACTTCGAGCAGCTCTGGACGACGCGCGAGGTCGCTCGCACCGGCAAGGTCGACACGGCGCCCGCGGACGGCATGCGCGCCTGGTTCTGCCCGGGCCGCGGCGAGAAGCTCGCGCACCGGATCGCGAAGGCGATCGGCTCCGCGCAGCGCCGCGTCCGCATCGCCTCGCCGGTGATCAGCTCGGCGCCGATCCTCGCGACGCTCGCGCAGGTCGCCTGCGACGGGAAGGTCGATCTCGCGGGCGTCGTCGACGCGACCCAGGTGGCCGAGGTGTTCGAGCAATGGCGTGAGAACGGAAACGTTGAATGGAAGTCGCCCCTGCTGCGCACGACTCTCATCCGCGCGCCGTTCTCCGGCAAGCGCTCGACCCCGTACACGCCCGACTCGGTGCACGACTACATGCACGCAAAGGTGACCGTCGCCGACGACACCGTCTTCGTCGGCAGCTTCAACCTCTCGCACTCCGGCGAGATGAACGCCGAGAACGTGCTCGAGCTCCACGATCCCGAGATCGCCGAGCAGCTCGCGGCCTTCGTCGACCAGATCCGCGCGCGATACCCCGCGGTCAAAGTCGATCCTCAGGCCGATACCCAGCTCTCCCCTGTCCGGGGGATTCCGGCTGATACGAAGCGCATACCTTCGCCCCACCCGAATTCATAGACGCTCCACCGACTGTCTGACCATCGGGCCAACGAGCCCGGCCGGTACAGACCAGACCAAGGAGCACTCACATGATCCGCAAGTTTCGGACAGCAAGGATGGCGACCAAGCTCATGCTCGCCACTGCGGTAGCCCTTCTCGCCTTCGGCGGCGTCTACGGTTTCGCCGCCTCGCTCGGCATCACCACATCCGGCCTCGGCGCCGGCAGCGCGGTCGTCGCGGCCTGCGGCACGGGCACGACCGTCTCATACTCGACGACGTACACCGCGGCGATCTCGGGCTATTCGGTCAGCCAGGTGAACCTCGCCAGCATCCCCGCCGGCTGCCTGAGCAAGTCGTACAACATCCAGCTCACGGGCGCGGCCGGCGCGACGGTCGGCTCCGCGATGTCCGGCACTCTGCCCGCTTCGGGAACCACCGCGACGGTCGCCACGTCGGGCAACCCTGACGCGAGCCTCGTCACCGGCGTCTCGGTCGTCTTCTCCTAGACCCACACACGTTGGCGTACCGGCGGGACAACGAGCGGGGCATGCGGCGCCCCGCTCGTCCCATTTCCCGGGAGGAATCGCGTTGAAGAGGCTGAGCAACATATTCGGACTCGCTCTGATGGGACTGTTCCTGTTCGTCGGCGTCGCCGCCGCTGCGAGCCTCGGCCTCACCAGCGGGAAGCTCGGAGCGGGCAGCGCTGTGGTCAGCGGTTGCACTGCGTCCTCCCTCACCGCGACCCGCAACGTCAACAACAGCGGCAATGTCACGCAGGTCAACGTCCTGAGCGTCCCGCAGGCGTGCGCAGCCGAGACCCTCGCGGTGACCTTGGAGAACAGCTCCCACGTGAGCCTCGGCGCCGCGTCGACCACCGTGGGCACGTGCACGGGCGGCTGCACCGTCACCGTCACCGGCTTCGGCACCGTGTCCGCCGCGAACGTCACCGCCTACGCCTTCTCGCTCACGCAGTAGCCGACGATGCGCCGCTTCCGCGTCATGCCTCTCCGCCTCCTCGCCGCAGCTGCGATCGGGACGCTCTCGTTCGGCGGCAT
>DASSLB010000018.1:0-17424 GCA_035689945.1 Gaiellaceae bacterium
GAGCTGCCGTCGTACTGGCAGCGGCTCGTCGTGCGGCCGGGACTGACGGGCCTGGCCCAGGTGCGGCGCGGCTACGAGACGTCGATGGGCGAGAAGCTCGCGCACGATCTCGAGTGGATCGCCGACCGGTCGGTGCGCCTCTACCTCCGCACCGTCCTCGCCACCGGCTGGCGCGTCCTCAAGCAGTCACTCGGAGGACTGCTGGGCAGGCGCGCCTAAGGTAGACCCCGTGTGCGGAATCTGCGGGATCGCGACGACGCACGGCGCCGCGGACGTCGAGGCGCTGCGCGCGATGAGCGAGCTGCTCGTGCACCGCGGGCCCGACAGCGCCGGCGAGCACGTCGGCGGCGGGATCGCCCTCGCGGCGCGCCGCCTGTCGATCATCGACCTCGAGCACGGCGACCAGCCGATCGCGAACGAGGACGGCAGCTGTGTCGTCGTCCAGAACGGCGAGATCTACAACTATCCGGAGCTCCACCGCGAGCTCGAGCGCGCCGGCCACGAGCTGCGGACGCGGTGCGACACCGAGGCGCTCGTTCACCTGTACGAGGAGCACGGCGTCGGCTTCGCCGAGCGGCTGCGCGGCATGTTCGCGGCCGCGATCTGGGACGCGCGGCGACGTCGCCTCGTGCTCGCGCGCGACCGCTACGGGATCAAGCCGCTCTACTACCGGCACGTCGGCGGCGAGCTGCGCTTCGCGTCCGAGCTGAGGGCACTGCCGCGCGGCGAGATCGACCTCGACGCGCTCGAGGCGTTCCTCGCCTTCAACTCGATCCCGGCGCCGTACTCGATCTTCCGTGACGTGCGGAAGCTCCCGGCGGGCCACGTCCTCGTCTGGGAGAACGGCGTGATCTCGCTCGAGCGCTACGCGCGCCCGCGGCCGGCGGGCGAAGACGAGTTGCGCAAGGGAGACGAGGCGGAGCTAATCGAGGAGCTGCGGGCCCGGCTGCGGGACTCGGTTCGGGCACACCTCCTCTCCGACGTCCCCGTCGGCGTCCTCCTGTCGGGCGGGGTCGACTCCGCGGCGTTGGCCGCACTCGCGGCGCAGGAGACGCCCGAGGCGGTGCACACGTTCACGATCGGCTTCGCCGAGCGGAGTTTCGACGAGCGCGCCGACGCGCGGCTCGTCGCCGAGCGCTATGGCACCGAGCATCACGAGCTTCTCATCCGGCCCGAACCGGAGCTGTTGCTCCGGGCGCTCGCCGAAACCTTCGACGAGCCGTTCGCCGACTCGTCCGCGCTGCCGACCTACCTCGTCTCGCAGCTCGCGGCCGACCACGTCAAGGTCGCGCTTTCGGGCGAGGGCAGCGACGAGCTGTTCGGCGGGTACTACACGTACGCGGCGGATCTCTTCGCCGACCGCGTGGCACCCCTGGCGCGAATCGCCAGACCGCTGGTGGAAGCGCTGCCCGCGTCCACCCGCAAGGCGAGCCTCGACTACAAGGCGAAGCGCTTCGTGCGCGCGGCCCACCTGCCACCGCTCGAGCGGCATCACGGCTGGAAAGAGATCTTCTCCGTCGATGCGCGCGCCGAACTGACGGGCCGTCGTGCTGCGTTCGACCCGGTCGACGTCTATCGCGCGCGCTACGCCGAGACAGCGGGAGCGCCGCAGCTCGCGCGGCTGCAGGACGTGGACTTCGGCGTCTACCTCGTCGACGACTTGCTCGTGAAGACCGATCGCGCCTCGATGGCGCACTCGCTGGAGGCGCGCGTGCCCTTCCTCGATCCGCTCGTGACGAGCCTGGCCTTCGCGCTGCCCACGCGACTGAAGGTGCGCGGGCTCGCGAAGAAGGTGCTGCTGCGCAAGGCCGTGGAGCCGCTCGTGCCGGAGGAGGTCGTGCACGGCCGGAAACGCGGCTTCTCGATTCCGGCGGCGGCGTGGCTGCGCGGCGAGCTCGAGCCGTTCGCCCGCGCCACGCTGGCGCCGGAGAACCTGCGACGGCAGGGCTTCTTCCAGCCGGAGCCGGTTACGCGACTGCTCGACGAGCACGTCGCCGGTCGCGAGGACTGGAGCCGGCAGCTGTGGGGGCTGCTCGCCTTCACGCTCTGGTACGAGCGGCACGTCGAGCAGGAGCCGCCACGGCTGCACTCGGCGCGCATGGAGGCGCTGGTCGCTTGAAGGTCTGGATCGACATCACCGCGCCGGCGCACGTGCTCGTCTTCCGGCCGCTCGTCGAGATCATGCGAGGCCGCGGGGACGAGGTCGGGATCACTGCGCGCGACTACGCGCAGACGCTGGAGCTCCTAGATCTACACGGGCTGGAGGCGGACGAGGTGATCGGCCGTCATGCCGGACGCTCGCGGGTGCAGAAGGCACGGCAGATGACACACCGGCTCGGCGCGCTGCGCAAATGGGCGCGCGGCCGCAGCTTCGACGTCGCGCTCGCCCACGGCTCGCACGAGCTGACGATCTCCGCACGAAGGCTCGGGATCCCCAGCTCGACGACGTTCGACTACGAGTTCGCGACGCTGCAGCACCAGCTCGGCTGCCGCGCGGCGACACGGGTGGTCGTGCCCGACGCGATTCCACCGGAGCGGCTCCAGCCGTACGGCGTGCGCCCACCGAAGCTCGTGCAGTACCCGGGCTTGAAGGAGGAGTACTACCTCGCCGACTTCGAGCCCGACCGGTCGCTGCTCGAGCGCTTCGGGATCGATCCGGCGCGCGTGCTCGTGGTCCTGCGGCCCCCGCCCGACGTGTCGCTGTACCACCGGCACTCCAACCCGCTCTTCCCGCAGACGCTCGAGCATCTCGGCCGGTCCGAGGACGTGCAGGCGTTCGTACTGCCGCGAACCGAGGAGCAGCGCGAGTACGTCCGCGGTCTTGCGCTGCCGGCAGTGATCCTCCCCGACGGCGCCGTCGACGCGCAGAGCCTGATCGCACTCGCCGACCTCGTCGTCTCGGCAGGCGGGACGATGAACCGCGAGGCCGCGGCGCTCGGCGTGCCGGTCTACACGACGTACGGCGGGCGGCTCGGCGGCGTGGACGAGGCGCTGATCCGTGAAGGCCGGCTGAAGCCGCTCACCGACCCGCGCGCGCTCGCGCTGACAAGGCGCGACCCGGAATCGACCCCGCGCGTGCGGAGGGAGCCGGCCGAGATGCTGCGATTCCTTCTTTCAGCGCTCGACGCCGACTAGCTGAGCGAGCAGCTCGGGGCCGTAGCGCTCGAGCTTCGACGGCCCGATCCCCGGCACCGCCGCCAGCTCGGCGAGCGTCTGCGGGGTGCGCGCCGCAAGCTCCGCGAGCGTCCGGTCGTTGAAGACGACGTACGCGGGCACCTCGTCTGCGCGCGAGCGTGCGAGCCGCCACTCCCTGAGCGCCTGCACCGTCGGCGTCTGCTCCAGTACCGCTCGCTCCCGCTTCGGAAGCGGCGGTGCGGCGGCGCGGACGCCGAGCTCGTCGAGGAAGCGGCTCGGCTTCCCTTCCCAGGTGACGAGCAGATGCCGCTTTGCCCGCGTCAGCCCGACGTAGAACAGGCGCCGTTCCTCCTCGACGTCGCCGCGGCGCACCGGCAGCTCGCCTTCCTCAACACGAGCGAGGAAGACGGCCTCCCACTCGAGCCCCTTCGCCCGATGGAGCGTCAGCAGGTGGACGCCGCGGCCGGCGCTCTCGCCGAAGCGCTCGTGGAGCAGGTCGACGTAGCCGTCCACCTCGCCGTCGAACTGCTCGGCGAGCCGCACGAGCCGCCCGAGGTCGGCCTGCCGCGTCTGCTCGCGCTCGCCGAGCTTCTCGGGGATCTCGGCGAGCAACCCCTGGCCGACGGCGAGGTCACGCACGATTTCGGCGGCCGGGCCGCGCCTACCGCGCAACGCCTTCAGCAGCTGCCGCGCCGCGTCACGCGCGAGGAGCGACGCTCCCTGAAACGGGATCCCGGCCTCGTGGAACGCCTCCTCGAACTCGCTCGTGCGCGCGTTCGTCCGCACGAGTACCGCCATCTCCTCGAACGGAAGCCCGCCCGCGTGCAGCTCGCGCGTGTGGGCCGCAACGTCGAGTCCCTGCCCGACGACAGGGGCAGGCCCGTCGGCGGAAGTCGGCATGAGCGTCTTCGCCGAGCCGCCTAGCCGCGGCACGAGGCGGTTCGCGAGCTCCAGCACCTGCGGCGTCGAGCGGTAGTTGCGCTCGAGCCGCACGACGTGAGCATGCGGGAAACGGCGCGGCAATGCGAGCAGCCACTCGGCACTCGCACCCGTGAAGCTGTAGATCGCCTGGTAGTCGTCCCCTACTGCGCAGAGCTCGTCGCGTTCGCCGAGCCAGAGATCGAGAAGCGACTGCTGGAGGAGGTTGACGTCCTGGTACTCGTCGACGGTGAATGAACGCCAGCGCTCGTGCACCTCAGCCCGCACGCCGTCGTTCCCTTCGAGCAGCCGCAGCGCCCGCTCGAGCAGGTCCTCGAAGTCGAGCAGCCCATCCGCAGCCTTCCGCCGCTCGTACTCGCCGAAGACGCGGCGCATGAGGTCGCGCGGGAGCGGCGGTTCGTGCTCTCCGAGCCCGGAGTAGTAGGCCTCTGGGGTCAGGCGCCGATTCTTGGCCCACTCGATCTCGGTCGCGAGGTCGCCCGCGGGCCGGAAGCGAAATGCCCCGGGCAGCGTGTTGCCGATCCGGCGGAGAAGCAGCGCCTTCGACGCCAGGATCCGCCCCTGATCCCCTTCGAAGTGGCGGAGCAGAGCCAGCGCAGCCGAGTGGAAGGTCGAGGCTCGCACGCCCTCGACACCCAGTGCACGGAGCCGCGTGCGCAGCTCACCCGCGGCCTTGTCGGTGAACGTCACCGCGACGATGTGCTCCGGTGGGAAGGCGCCGCTCGCAACCTGCCAGGCGATGCGGCGTGTGATCGTCGTCGTCTTGCCTGTCCCCGCTCCGGCGAGGATGCACAACGGCCCGCGCGTCGTCTCCACGGCGGCGCGCTGCTCGGGGTTCAGCCCTTCGAGGATCCTCTCGGCGTCCAGGGCGCGCAGGCTAGCGCCGCCACCGGCCGATGTCCGCCACGGGAGGGTCAGAACTGCGTGAACATCCCGTGCAGCGTCGTCACTCCCATCTCCTGGGAACGCGCGACCATGACGAGCGTGTCCCCTTCGCGCTCGACGTGCCATGCCGCCCAGCTGCAGCATTCGTTCTCGACCACGACGAGCGCTTCCAACTCCGCCTGGATCTGCGGGTGGTACTGGAACCTCAGGCGCAGTCCGTCGACCGTCTCCTCCCTGCCGACACCGAATGTCTCGCCGAGCGCAAGCCAGCGCTCACGCTGGGTCTTGAGGTCAGTGTCGGAAAGCGTGCATGCCACGAGGTCGGATAGCTCCATGTCGTCCTCCGTGCCGTGGGCCATGGCTACATCGTGCAAGTTAAAGTTGGCTTGATGTCAAATGAGCTCCTCGGGATCGGCGAGGTGGCGAATGCGAGCGGCAAGGCTCCGTCGGCGATCCGCTACTACGAGTCGATCGGCCTGCTCCCGGAGCCGGCACGGGTGAGCGGCCGGCGCCGCTACCCCGCTGAGGTGGTCCGGTCGCTCGCGGTCATCGAGACCGCACAGCGTGCGGGCCTCAGCCTCGACGACGTCCGGCTGCTGCTCCGCGCGTCGGCTGAGGACGCGGGCGCCGTCGAGCAGCTGCGCGAGGTCGCCGAGCGGCGTCTCCCGGTTCTATGCGAGGCGATCGCCCGCGCCGAGCTCGTCCGGGAATGGCTCGAGCAGGCCGCCGACTGCTGCTGCCCGACGCTCGAGACCTGCCCACTCTTCGAGCAGCCGTCCCGGCTGCCCGAGCGAAGTCTCAGCCTCGGCTAGTCCGCAGCAGGTGGAACGACCGACGGCTTGATCTCGAACGTGTAGCTCCCCGTGTCCGAAAGATTCGGCAGCTCCACCCGCTGTGGGTTGCTCACGACATTCCGCAACTTGCCCACGACCTCGAGGGTGTCCCCCTCGTCCGCGAGGCGCTCCAGCTCCTCGAGCTGGCCGGCAAGCCAGTCCGGATCGACGGGCGGCCGGCTCAACCGAAGGATCTTCGGATGCGTCGTCTCCCCGACCGACTCGTCCCCGCTCCAGAGCTCCTCGTGGATCTTCTCCCCGGCCTTCGAGCCGATGAAGGTGATCTTCACGTCCCGCGCGGTCGTCTCCGTGTCGTTGGGAAGACGTGGCTCCTTGCCGGAGAGGCGGATCATGTTCTGAGCGAGATCGATGATGCGCACGGGCTCGCCCATGTCGAGCACAAAGACCTGGCCGCGGCCGCCGATCGCTCCCGCCTGCACCACGAGCGAGACCGCCTCCGGAATCGTCATGAAGTACCGCGTCATCTCGGGATGGGTCACCGTCACGGGCCCGCCACGCTCGATCTGCTTGCGGAAGATCGGGATCACACTCCCCGACGAGTTGAGGACGTTGCCGAAGCGAACGGCGACGAACCGGGTCGCCACGTCACGCCGGTGGCCGAACGACTCGACGATCCACTCGCAGAGCGCCTTCGACTGGCCCATCACGGTCTTCGGGCTGACGGCCTTGTCGGTCGAGATGAAGACGAACCGCTCGACGTCGAACTCCGCCGCGAGCTCGACGAGGATGCGAGTGCCGACGACGTTGTTGCGCACCGACTCGAGCGGATGCGTCTCCAGCATCGCGACGTGCTTGTACGCCGCGGCGTGGAAGACGACGGTCGGCTTGTACTTCTCGAAGACCTCGCGCCGGAGGGCCTTCCGATCCTTGACGTCGACGAGCTTCGGCAGCGCGGCGGTGAAGCCGCGCTCGCCCACGAGCTCCCGCTCGATCTCGAACAGCGGTCCCTCTGCGTTGTCGACGAGGATCAGACGCGTCGGGCGCACCCGAGCGATCTGGCGGCAGAGCTCCGAGCCGATCGAGCCGCCCGCGCCGGTGACGAGGACTGTGTGCCCCTCGAGGTAGGCGGCGACCTCGTGGATGTCGACCTCGACCTGCTCCCGGCCGAGTACGTCCTCCACCTGCACGGGGCGAATCTGGCCGGCGAGACCGACCTCACCCGTGATCAGCTCGTAGAGCCCCGGCAGGGTCTTCACGACGATGCGCAGCTGCTGCGCCGTATCGACGATGCGGCGGCGCACGTCGCCCGAAACGGACGGCATCGCGATCAGCACTTCGTCCGGCCGGTGCTCGCGAAGCACGCGCGGCAGCTCGTCGAGCGTGCCCAGCACGCGCACGCCCATGATCCGCGTGTTCCGCTTGCGCGGGTCGTCGTCGACGAACCCGATCGGCGTGTAGTTGAGCATCCGCGACCGCTGCATCTCTTGGACGATCAGACGTCCCGCGTCGCCCGCTCCGACGACGAGCACCTCTTTGCCGCTTGCCATCATCGTCAGGCTCGGCCGTTCGACAACGGTGCGGGCGAGGAGGCGCGAGCCCGCGACGAGCGCAAGCGTCACGAGCAGGTCGGTCGCGGCAATCGAGCGCGGCAGGCGGAAGCCGTGCACCGGCGAAACGAGGTAGACCGTTACGTCCGCAACGAGGCAGGCAATCACGACACCGCGGACCACCGCCCACATGTCGCGGATCGAGACGTAGCGCCACCAGCGGTTGTAGAAGCCGAAGGTGATGAAGACGACCAGCTTGATCGCGAGGACGAGCAGGATCGTCCGGTTCAAGAGCTGCGAATACTTGAGCGGGACGGCGTTGTCGAAGCGGAGGTGGAACGCGAGCCACCACGACAGCGCGACGATCGCCGCGTCGACGAAGACCTGCCCCAGCCGGCGCGGCGAGAGCAGCTGGCGCATCAGACTCAGCTCGCCCCGGCGCCGGCAAAGCCGGCACCTGCGCTACTGGCCGGCTCCGGCAAGCCTACGCCGGTGCTCGGAACCGCCGAGCGCACCACGTCGACGACGCGCTCCTGCGCCTCCACCGGGATTCCCGGCCAAAGCGGGAGCGAGAAGTTCTCCGCACCCGCCTGCTCGGTTGCCGGCAGCGAGCCCGGCTCGTAGCCGAGGTAACGCAGCGAAGGCTGGAGATGGAGCGGCGTCGTGTAGTAGGTCGCCGAGGCGATGCCGGCCTCGGCCAGCGCGGTGCGGATCGTGTCGCGCTCGGGCGAGCGGCAGACGAAGAGGTGGTAGACGTGGCCGGCCTCGTCCTGCGGCAGCTCGACGAACTCCCCGAGCCCAAGGTCGGCATAGCGGGCCGCCGCCGCACGACGCCCCTCGTTCCAGCCTGCGAGCTCGGGCAGAAAGATGCGCAGGAACGCGGCCTGCAGCTCGTCGAGGCGGGAGTTATAACCGACGAGGTCGAAGTCGGTCTTGTCACGCGAGCCGTGGAAGGAAAGAAGCCGGACGCGCTCGGCGAGCTCCTCGTCGTCGGTCGCCACGAGCCCGCCGTCTCCGAGACAGAAGAGGTTCTTCGTCGGGAAGAAGCTGAACGTCGAGATCGCGCCGACCTGCGCGACCCGGGGGGCGCCGAACGCCTGAGCGGCGTCCTCGACCACCGGAATACCGAGCTCGAGCAGCGGTCGAACGTTCATCAGCCGACCGAATAGGTGCACCGGGATGATCGCGCGTGTGCGGTCGGTGACCCTCGCGGCCGCGTCCTCGACGTCGAGGTTGAGCGTGCCCGGGTCGATGTCGGCGAAGACCGGAGTCGCCCCTCGGCGTGCGATCGACTCGGCAGTCGCATAGAAGGTGAACGCCGGGCAGATCACCTCGTCGCCCGGCCCGATCCCGAGTGCGTCGAGGGCGAGGACGATCGCATCGGTGCCATTGGCGACGCCGATGGTCCGCTGCACGCCGAGGTAGGCGGCGGCCTCTTCCTCGAACGCCCAGTAGTTCGTGCCGCGGATGAAGCGCCCGCCTTCGAGTACTTCGCGGAAAGCGGCTTCGAGCCGCGGGATCAGCGGCTCGTATTCGGCTCGGACGTCAACGAGTGGAATCGTCTGCACGCGGGGTCACTCTAGCCATAGCCCTCCTCCGGTAGACCAGATACGCCGCCCCGAGCACGATGCCTGCCACAACCGCGTATTCCACGTAGTGGAAGGCGTGATCGAAGCGGTGATAGCTGGTACCGAGGCCGTAGCCGGCGCCCGCGAAGGCGAAGGCCCACACGGCCGAGCCGAGCAGCGTCAGCACGGCGTAGGGCGCGAGTGGCATCTCGAAGATGCCGGCCGGAATCGAGACGAAGGAACGGACGACCGGCGTCAGCCGGCCGATGAGGACGCCGAGGTTCCCCCAGCGGTCGAACCACGCCTCGGCGCGGTCGAGTCGCTCCGGCGAGAGGTGGAACCAGCGGCCGCGCGAGTCGAGCAGCGGCCGACCTCCGTAGAGGCCGATCGCCCAGCCGACCAGTGCGCCGGCCAGATAGCCGAGAGCGCCCGCTAGAGCGAGCACAACGTACGCGCCGACGCCGAAGCCGATCTGCGAGCCGAACAGTGTGATCCCGTGCGCCGACGTGAAGGCGCCCGCAGCGAGCGCGCCTGCATAGAGCATGACGAGCTCGCTGAACGCCGGGAACACTGCGTCGATCGCCATCAGACCGAAGACGGCGTAGACGCCGTGATTGGCGACCGCGGAGGTGAAGCTCGACGAGACACTCGCGATGAGCATCGGGCGAGTCTATTGACCAGTGTGAGGACGGAATGAGAACTGGGCTCCGAGAGAGCTCGTCCCGACAGAGCTCGTCACGACGACCTCCACCTGGTACCGGCCCTTTGGCGCTGGGCGCTTGCCGATCCGGCCGCGCCACGTCACGTGCTGCGAGCCTGCCGTGCGCGGTCCCGAACCGAGGCTCGCCACAGGGACGCCGTTGAGGCGCTCGATCCGGACGACGACGTTCGCGGATCGCGTCAGCTGGAACGTCGCCGTCGGCAGACCGCCACTGCCAGTCGTGACGGCGAGGGACGAGAGCGTGTTGTCGAGCGAGATCGTGCGCTGCGCAGTCGTCGTGACCGAGCGGTCGTCGGTCGCGGTGACGGCGAACGTCCATTGTCCCTCGGGCGCAGGTGTGCCCCCGGACGTGCCGTCCCACGTCAGCGTGTGTACGCCGGGCGACTCGGCTCCGCTCGCGAGGGTGATCTTCGTGTCGCTTGGGCCGGTGAGCGTCGCGACGACGTTCGAGGGGCGAGCGACCTGGAAGGCAAGCGTTTCGCTGTCGCCGGCGCCGTCGCCGTTCGGCGAGAGCACGGGAGTCGAGGGAGGCGCCGCGTAGACGCCCGAGTAGGAGAGGACGAGGGCGTCCGAGAGCTTTGCCTCAGCATCGCCCGACGGCCGCGTGAGCAGCCTTCCGTTGAACGCGATCCCGGCAGCGGCGCCGGCGTCGAGCCCATACGCGGTCGTCGCACCGAGCCGCGAGAGCTCGACCGCGAGCTCGTAGCTCGACATGCCGATGCTGTACGCGGGGTTCGTCCCTTCGACGGCGACGAGGAGGATGCGCCCGTCTGAGAGCTGGCCGATCGCACCGCGCGGCTGCCTGGTGTTCAGGCGACGCGGATCGAAGGACTCGTTCGCGTGGAAGACGGGCTTGCCGTTCCGCACGAGCAGCGGCCCGCCACCGATGGCGCTCGCGAAGTGGCTCCAGTCCGGCGAAAGGGAGAGCAGCGCCCCGATCTGCTGCCCGACCGGCGCCTCCGCCCGCAGCTGGGCCGTCGATTGCGCACCGCGGGCCACGAGCACCGCGCCCCCCGGCGGGATCGGCGTGGGCCCGGCGGTCGTCACCTGCGTCACGGTGCCGTCGAGGGACACGCTCGGCCGCGTCGGCGGCAGCTGCCCGATTACGGCCTCCACCACGCCCGACTCGCGCGGTGTCGCGGTGCCGTACGCCGGCGTGTAGAGCGTGAACTTCCCCTTCCCCACCGGCCCGTTGAGCAGGAGCGGCCGGCGCTGGCCGTTCCCCTGCCAGGTTCCGGCGAGAGACACGCGCGCCGCCGTCAGCGTCCCGTCGGCCGCGATGCCGAGGCTGGAACGCGCGGTTGCCGGTGCGCTCTCGAGCACGCCGTTCTGGATCAGGATCCCGGTCGGTGCGCCGGTCTGGCGGTTGAAGTAATCGCCGTCGATCGCCACGGTCGCCGCACCGCCGGCAACCCGGTCGGAGAGGTGCGTGAGCGTCTCCTTCCCGGCCAGGACGTCGTTGGAGAGCGCGGGAGCGAGCGAGTAGAGGGCGCCGGTTGGCTTCGGCGCGGTCACGACGTCGAGCACGATCGGCCCGCGCGACGTGAAGTCGACCTCGCGGGTGTACGTGACGCCCGGCATGAGGACGGAGGTCGAGACCGATTCCTGCCGTGCCCGGCCGATCGCCGTCGTCGCGGCCGCCGCCGCGAAGAGCGCCCCCACGACGGCGGCAGCGATGAAGCCTCTGAAGCGCACCACGACCCAGCAGGCAGGGTAGCCGGGATACATAGGAGGGTTTGGCGAACAGTGGCTGTGCCACAGGGCCGCGCTGAGCGCCGCGACTCCTCGCTTCGCTCGTCGGCCGGCTTCGCCGGCTGCGGCGTCCTCAGTCGCGCCGATAGCAAACAGCTATCGACACTCCCTGCGTCCTTGCCTCGCGACGCCCGTCACACCCCTGCGACGAGCACCGTCCGCCAAGCCCTCCTAGTCCCAGACCTTGACCGGGCGGTACAGCGTGTCGCGCTGCACGGCGGTCTTGCCGAGCGAGCGGATCAGGTGCACGAGCTCCTCGGCGCTCGTGCGGTGGGTCGTGCCGGCTGCTGAGACGACGTTCTCCTCGATCATCACCGAGCCAAGGTCGTCGGCGCCGAAGCCGAGCGCGACCTGGCCGATCTTCTTCCCCTGCGTCACCCACGACGAGCCGATGTGCGGCACGTTGTCGAGGTAGATGCGCGACACCGCCTGCGTGAGGAGGTAGTCGAAGGAGGTCGGCCGCGCCTCGACCGGAACGAGCGCGACGAGCCGGTTGCCGTCGTCCTGGAACGTCCACGAGAAGAAGGCGCGGAAGCCGCCGGTCTCGTCCTGCAGCTCGCGGATCCGCCGGAAGTGCTCGACGCGCTCCTCCAGCGTTTCGACGTGGCCGTACATCATCGTCGCCGTCGTCGAGATGCCGAGCCGGTGCGCCTCGCGCATCACGCCGAGCCACTCCTTCGTCTTGGCTTTCTTGGGCGCGATGATCTCGCGGACCCGGTCGACGAGGATCTCGGCGCCGCCGCCCGGGATCGAGTCGAGACCGGCGTCTCGCATCCGCGCGAGCGTCTCGGGGACGGTCAGCTTCGAGCGCCGCGCGGCGTGGATGATCTCGGAGGGCGAGAGCGCGTGCAGATGGATCTGGTAGCGCGCCTTGATCGACGAGAAGAGGTCCTCGTAGTAGTCGACGCCGAGGTCGGGATGGTGGCCGCCCTGCATGAGCAGCCCTGTTCCCCCGAGCGCGAGCGTCTCCTCGATCTTCTTGAAGATGACCGGCTTCGGCAGCAGGTAACCCTCGCGCTGGTCGCCCGGCCGCCGGTAGAAGGCGCAGAAGTCGCAGTCGGTAACGCAGACATTCGTGTAGTTGAGGTTGCGGTCGATGATGAACGTGACACGCTCCGGGTCGTGAAGCCGGTTGCGAATCTCGTTCGCGGCGCGGCCTACCGCGACGAGATCGCGGGAACGCAGAAGCTCGACTGCGTCCTCGTCCGTGATCCGCTCGCCCGAGGTCGCCTTCTCGAGGATCTCGCTCACGGGAGTGCGCTCGGCGACGCTCACGCGACTGCGGCTCCGGCGGTCTGGACGAAGCGAAGCTCCGGCACCGTCTCGAGCAGGCCGGCGTCGCGTGCGAGCTCGAGGAACGTGTAGAGACCGGCGCGCTCGCGAGGGCCGAAGCGGTAGCGGAGCTTCTCGAAGTAGCGCGCGAGGAAGCCGGCCGGATAGCCGTACCGCTCGGCCGCCTCGTACGCGAGCTGCTCGGGCTCGGCACGCGCCAGGCGCACCGACGACACGAGCGCGTCCTCGAGCTCGGCGAGCCCTTCCGCGAGCGGCTCCGGGCAGGCCCAGACGGCGAACACCATCGGCAGCCCCGTCCGCTCGAGCCAGAGCCGGCCGAGATCGTGGTGCGGCGTCGGATCCTCGAACGCCGAGCGCAGAGCCGCGTCGCCGATCAGGAGCTTCGCCTCCGCCTCACCCGTCTCGTACGCCTCGAGCGGCGCCTGCTCCGCCTCGGGCAGGAGCACCTTGGTCAGCGCCACGGAGGTCGCGGACTCCGACGTCACGGCGACGGAGGTCACCCGCTCGAGCGGAACACGCGTCACGAGCTGGATCGAATCGACGGCCCCCTCCGACGCAACGCAGAGCCGCGGCAGCAGGCGCAATCCAGACGCGTTGCGCGCGTACTCGATCGAGGAGATCGGCGCCGTGTCGAGCTCGCCCGAGAGGAGCATCCGGTTCAGCTCCGTCGGCACGCCCTGCACCTCATCGACCTCGGCGTCGACCCGGTAGAAGACCGGCGCCATGTTCACGTAGCTGATGCGGCCGAGGCGAATCACTGCATCGCCTCGAACGCCGCGACCGCGGCCGCGCGGTCCGGGTAGGCGCGGATCTCGGACACGCGCCCATCGCCGAGCACGAACACCTGGTGGCGCTCCGAGTCGGGCAGGTGCGGGTCGACCACGAGCATGTCGTCCCGCTCGGCGACCACTTCCGGCGACATCTGCCGGCCGCGAGCGCGCGCCTGCTCGAGCATCGCGACGACCTGCTCGCGGTTCCGGCAGAGCTCGCCGGGCCAGATGCCGACCCAGACGACGTCCTCCGAGAGCAGGCTCCCGAACGAATTGAGGTCGGCCTGCTCGATCGTCTCCCGCACGCTCACCATCGGCGCAGCTCGTTGTAGAGGCTGTCGCGCTGTACCGGGATCCGGCCGGCCTCGCGGACGAAGCGGACGAGCTCGGCGACCTCCTGCTCCGTGCCCGCGGTCGCGCCCGCCGCCTGGAAGATCTTCTCCCGCACGACGGTGCCCTGGACGTCATCTGCCCCGAAATGGAGCGCGACCTGGGCGAGCGGGAGGCCCATCATGATCCAGTAGGCCTTCACGTGCGGGATGTTGTCGAGCAGGAGCCGCGAGACCGCGATCACCTTCAAATCGTCCGCGCCCGTGGTGAAGCGGAACCCGCGGCGCTCGAAGACGGTGTTCTCCGGATGGAACGCGAGCGGGATGAACGAGAGGAAGCCGCCGGTCCTGTCCTGCTGGTCACGCAGGCGCAACAGGTGGTCGATGCGCTCCTCGTAGGTCTCGACGTGGCCGTACAGCATGGTGCACTGCGTCGTGATGCCCATCCGGTGCGCCGTGTCGTGGACGTCGAACCACTCGTCGGGATGCTCCTTGCCGGGGGCGATCAGCGCGCGGACGCGGTCGGCGAAGATCTCGGCTCCGCCGCCGGGCATCGAGTCCAGCCCGGCCTCTCTCAGCGTGCGCAGCACTTCCGCGTGTGAGCAGCCTTCGAGCCGCGAGATGTGGTGGATCTCGGAAGCCGTGTAGAACTTGAGATGGACGTCGGGCAGCGCCTTCTTCAGCTTGCGGAGGAGGCCCGCGTAGTACTCCAGGTCGACGTGCGGGTTCTCGCCGTTGACGGTGTGGATCTCGGTGAAGCCGTGGATCGCGTGCTGCTGGACCGCGTCCTCGACGAACTCGTCGGCGGTGAGCGTGAACGCGTCCTCCTGCTTGCGCGTCTTCGCGAAGGCGCAGAACTTGCATTTCACCCGGCAGACATTCGTCTGGTACAGGTTCATGTTCTGGACGAAGTAGACCTCGTCGCCGCCGCCGCGCTGGCGGCGCGCGAGGTCGGCGAGCTCGCCGAGCGCGAGCAGGTCGTCCGTCTCCATCAGCGCGACGCCGTCGTCGAAGTCGAGCCGCTCGCCGGCGAGCACCTTCTCCCGGATCGGGGCGAGCGTGTCGAGAGTGTCCAGAACCGCCATGCGGCGCTTACCTTTCCCGGTCGACGACTGCGTGCGTCAGGGCCTCGAGCTCGTCTCTGTGTAGCTCGCCGTCGAGCCGTCCCCTGGCTTGCCTAGCGTAGTCGAGGGCCACCCGGCGAGCTTCGTCGAGGGCGCCGGTCGCGGCCACGCGCACAAGAGCCCCGTCCATCGGGCCGCCCGCGAGCGCCGCCCGGACGACGGCATCCTGCTGCGCGGCGAGAAGGAGCGGCAGGGTCGGTGTCCCGTCGCGAAGGTCGGTGCCGGCGATCTTTCCCGTCTCGATCGTGGCTCCCGAGCAGTCGAGGACGTCGTCGGCGATCTGGAACGCGATGCCGAGCGCGAGGCCGTACTCCCCGGAGCCGCCGCCGAGCCGGCACGCCGCCTCGAAGAGCTTTCCGGTCTTGAGCGCGCAGCGTTCGAGGTACGCCTCGACCGTGGTCGACGGGTCGCGCGTCTGCGTTCGCTGCAACGCCTCGCCCCGCGCGAGGCAGAGCGTTGCGTCGGCGAGGATCTCGACCGCTGCGGCATCTCCGGTCGCGCTCAGCTCCGAGAAGGCGCGCGCGAAGAGATAGTCGCCCGTCGCGCGCGCGGCCGCGGGGCCGTAGATCGACCAGGCTGCCGCCTGGCCGCGGCGAAAGTGGGCGCGGTCGATGAGGTCGTCGTGTACGAGCGTCGCCATGTGGACGAGCTCGACAGCAACTCCGGCCGCGAGGGACGGCTCTCGGCCCGGCGGCGCTGAGAGGAAGACGAGCGTCGGGCGCAGCCGCTTGCCGCCGGCCGCAAGCGCCTCGTTTCCGACGGCAGCGACGAGACCTGGATGCGTCGCGACGGTGCGCGCGAGCCGCTCCTCGAGCGCGTCGAGATAGTCGTCGAGACCGGGCACCGCCCGGATGTCCGCGAGCTTGGTCGTCACGAACCCGCCTCTCCTACGTGGAGGGCCACGATACCCCCCGCAAAGCGGCGGTACCTCACGCTCTCGAAGCCGCACGCGCCCAGCAACTCTGCGAGCTCCTCGGGGCCGGGGAAGCGGCGGACGCTGGCGGGGAGGTACGTGTAGGCGGCACCACCGGGGAGAACGCGGCCGAGCAGCGGCACGATGCGGTCGAACCAGAGCTTGTAGAAGGCCGCGAGCGGCCCGCGCGGCTTCGTGATCTCGAGGATCCCGAGCCTTCCGCCGGGCCCGAGCACGCGGCGCAGCTCTTTCAGCCCTGCTTCGAGATTCTCGACATTGCGAACGCCGAAGCCGACCACGGCGGAGTCGAAGCTCGCGTCCTCGAACGGCAGCTCGAGCACGTCGGCCTGGATCCACTCGACCTCGGGCGCTTTGCGGCGGGCGCGCTCGAGCATCCGCTCGGAGAAGTCGACGCCGACAATCTCGCCGGCGCCCGCCTTGCGAGCCGCGACCGCGAGATCTCCCGTCCCGCAGCAGGCGTCCAGGACGCGGTCGCCCGGCCGGACCGCCTCGCGCACGGTCGCGCGGCGCCAGCGCTGGTCGAGCCCGGCCGTCATGACCCGGTTCATCGCGTCGTAGACGGGCGCGATGCGGTCGAACATCCGCTGGACTCCCTCGGCCGGAAGCCGGCCGCTCTCGACGCTCACGTCGTCTGTCCCCAGCGAGGCGTGAGTGCGTGGTCGAGCCCGATCTGATCGAGTGCGCGCGCGACGACGAAGTCAACGAGCTGCTCGACGGTCTCGGCCCCGTGGTAGAAGCCGGGCGCGAGGAAGAGAATCGTCGCCCCCGCCTCGCGCAGCGTGAGCATGTTGCGGAGATGGATCGCGGAGAGCGGCGTCTCTCGCGGCATGAGCACGAGTCGACGCTCCTCCTTCAACGCGACCGAGGCGGCGCGGTGGATGAGGTTCTGCATCGCGCCGGAGGCAACGGTCCCGAGCGTGCCCATCGAGCACGGGCAGATCAGGTACGCGTCGACCTTCGCGGAGCCCGAGGCGTACGGCGCGCTCCAGTCCTGGGGGTCGTAGATCCGCGCGGCGCCGTTCGCGTGCTCGAGCAGCCGGGCGAGCGTCTCGTCGCGCGGCAGTCTCGGGTCGCCGAAGAGCTCCGTGCCGAGCACCTCGATCCCCGCACTCGAAGCGCAGACGCCGATTTCGCAGTCCGCGTCCGCAAGGGCATCGAGCAGCCGAGCGGCGTAGGGAGCGCCCGAGGCGCCCGTGATGCCGAGGAAGACGTGCATTCCCCGGGATTGTCGCTGCTACTGCTTCCCCTTGGACGCTTCGAGGAAGATCGCAAGTTGGCGCAGTCGCGCGTCGCCGAGCGAGGCGAACTTCGGCATCGGCGAGCCCGGGGTGACGCAGGACGGGCATTTCAGGTGGTTGATCTGGAACTGGATGCCGAGGTTCCGGGTCCCGATCGAAGTCAGGTCAGGCGCACCAAGGTTCGAACCTCCCGACCCGTCGTAGGTGTGGCACGCCGTACAGCCTGCGCTCGCGAACAGCTTCGCCCCGGGCTGCGCATTCGCCGGCAGGCGCTCGTCTGCCACCCACCGCGGCACGTCCTGAATCACCTCCGACGCCAGCGCCTCCTTCGCGGTCGCGCCCTTCCACGTCAGCACGCCCATGGAGACGATCGTCAGGACGGCCGCGACCATCGC
>DASSLB010000019.1:0-11160 GCA_035689945.1 Gaiellaceae bacterium
CACTCGACTCCGGTGCTCGTTTGCAGCCTGCTCGCTACTGCGCATCGTCTCTTCATCGTTCCACAACGTGATCGCGACGGCCTTCCCCGTCTCCCTGTCGAGGAGCAGGATGCCCCCGTGGCCACCGTTCTCCTTGATCCACGGAGCTACGTTCTCCTTGAAATCGGCGGTCCCGGCTTCGGCCTGGTCGGGCGAACCGGTGATTGTGCTGACGCGTGCGTGCATCTTGACCTCCAGGGCTTGGATTGCGGTGGGAATGAGCCTACGGCAGCGCGGTACGAGATGCTCCCGGGTGCGACGGTGTCTTTCGGAGATGAACCCCCGAGCGATCGCTCTTCGTGTGTTTCCTGGGATCCGTGCGAACCCGGATGTGCAGTGGGTTTGGCCGGAGCGAAGAATCTGGGGGGAAGTAAGGAG
The DNA here is from genome assembly GCA_035689945.1 of Gaiellaceae bacterium. Lineage (GTDB taxonomy): Bacteria > Actinomycetota > Thermoleophilia > Gaiellales > Gaiellaceae > Palsa-739. Next base: position 418 of record DASSLB010000019.1, read on the forward strand.
CGCGAATGTCTGCACCTCGTGCTCGCGGCGCGCCAAAGCGCCCCGGCCGGCGGGCGGGGTTGGCATCGCTGCTGATGCTCCCGGCTGTGGCTGTCTCGTTCACTACCGCCGAGCTCGCTGGGGCCGCACTTCAGAGCGCGTTGGGGCTTGGCGCAAACGAGAGTCTGACTACCGCCGGTGCCCTCGGCGTTGCCGCAGCGGTGCTCGTGGCGCTTCTGCTCGTTGTGCCCCAAGTGGCCGGCATCTTCCTCGGCTCCAGGGCCCGACGCTTGGGCGAGCGCCGAATCGGAACGGCTGGGCTTGTACTCAACTCGGTGATCGCTGCCTTCGTGGTGTTGACCATGGCGGTGAACCTTCTGTTCTTGTGATCTCCGGGTACGGGCGCGCTCGCCTGGGCCAGTGTTCGGGAATGACCCCTGAGCCGACGTCAGGACTTGAGAGGGGATCCGGGATTTCGCTGATTCGCGGCACGACGGTACGCCGTACCTTCTTGCCGCGGGGTCGTGAAAGGAGGCTTGCCATCATGAGCCACCGACAGCGACAGAAACGGGTGCACGACGAGACGTGGAAGTCGAGCGCTCTCGCACACCTGGCTGCAGAGAGCAGCGACCCGGCCCTACAGCGCGAACAAGAGCATGTCGCGACCGGCGAGCACGATTCGTCGCGCGGTTTCCGAAGAGCACGGAGCCGCCTGCGGGCCTGGGTGTTCGTCGGCCGTTAGCGCCGACTACTCGCGCGGCTGGACGCGCAGCCGCGCCGGCAGAGGCGAGAGCACTGGGCTGCGCGCGAGCGTCCTCTCGCCCGAGAGCCTGAACGCCCTAGGCGGTTGCAGGAAGGTACGGCGTCCAGCCGGACGGAATCCGTGGCGCGGCGAGCTTGATGAAGAGCGTCGGCGTCGGGGCGCGCGGCGAGGTGTGGAGGACCATTCCCGCCTGCTCGACCGTCCGGTCGCCCTTGCGCAGGTTGCACGGGGCGCAGGCGGTGACGACGTTCTCCCAGATCGACTCGCCGCCTTTCGACCGCGGGACGATGTGGTCGAGCGTGAGGCGACCGTTCGTCGTGCCGCAGTACGCGCAGCGCCAGCCGTCGCGCGCGAAGAGCGCCCGGCGGGAGATCTTGCGCTGGATCGCGCGCGGCACGCGCACGTAATGGATGAGCCGGATCACATGTGGCCAGATGAAGCTGCCGGTGGATGAGCGCAGCGGCTTGTCCAGGCGCTCGATGACCTCGGCCTTGCCCTTGTAAACGAGCACGTGGGCACGCCGCACCGTGCAAACGTTGAGCGGCTCGTAACTCGCATTCAAAACAAGAACGTGCTGCAACCTGCCGGAAAAGTAGCAGTGCCCAAAGCGGCTACTACGTGGACTTCATGGCGCGCTCCACTGCCTCCTGCTCCTCCGGAGAGAGGGAGACGGCGGCGCGTCCGTCGTCGAGTTCCTTGACGTAGATCCGCGCGTGGTCCCGCCCCTGGATGGCGCTCAGGACGACCCCGCTCCGCGAGTTGTCGAGCAGCGCGACCGAGGCGGACTGGTGCCCACCCGTGCTCTCGAACGCGTCGTACCGGACGACGGCGAGGCGCGACACCGTCGAGTCCACGCGGCGTTCGAGCCGCGAGAGTGCAGCCGCGACCTCGTCGACCGTGCGGTGCAGCCCGTCGATCCGTCCCTGGAGCGAGACGGCGAACTCCACGAGATCCCTCCCACCGTTCCCCAGCAGCGCGAACTGCGCGTTGCGGACGCGGCGGAGGCGCAGATGGAGCGCTAACGCGACCGCGATGGCGACGACCGCGACGGCCGCAGCGGCGATCGCGATCACTCCTGCGACCGACGAGCTCAAGCGCTATCCGCCCGAGGAAAGGCTGAAGAAGACGGGGTACGAAGCGGTGTTGTTGTCGAGGTTCTTCTCACCGGGCACCTTCCCGACCTCCACCTTGATTCGTGCGTTCGCGCCGAACGCCGAGGTGGGAAGGCCGAGGTTGCCGATGGAGACCGACGTCGTCTCCTTGGAGGCGATCGAGTCGACGACCGCCCTCTTCGTCACGACGGTCTTGCCGAAGACGCTCACGGTGAGCGTCACGGGGACCTTCACCTCCTGGAAGCTGCCCGAGTCGGTGAACGTGACCTTGAACGTGAGATTCGCGCCGACGTCCACAGTCGTCGGGCTGGTGGTGGAAAGCTGTTTCGTGCTGGTGCCCGCAACGGCCTCGGTGCTCACGAGCTCGCTCCCGTGCAGGCCGGTCACCTTGCCGCCGGTGGTCGTGGACTTCAGGCGCCCCAAGACGAGCGAGAACGAATTGGCGCTGACCACCTCGGGGTTCGAGACGATCTGCGACGGCGGCGCGATCACGCCTCTGACGCCGAGGCTCTTCAGCGTCTGCGTCGCAGGCAGATGGAAGAGATTCGCCCACACGATGTCGCTCGCAGCGAGCACTTGCGCCTGCCCGGCGAGCGCGTCCCCGACGTCCGCCGCGCTCTTCGCGCCCGCCTGCGCGAGGGTGTTCGCGAGCCCGGTCAACCCGATCGCGCGCAGCTGGAAGGTGGACAGGGCCGCCTGATGAGCCGTCTGGAGCGGACCGGGCGGCCGCAGGCGCAACGCATCGTCGTAGTCCTGCTGCTCCTGCCGCGACCATTGCTCGAGCTTCGACTGGAGACCGGAGAGAGTCAGCTTCTTGGCGCCGAGCACGGTCGGCAGCGCGGCGCCCGGCTGAGCGGAGTCCTGCGCGATCGAGCGAAGGTCGGTCATGTAGGAGGAGTACTCGTCGTGCTTGCTCTTGCCCTGGCACGAGCCGACCCAGAAGACGAAGCCGACGACGACGGCGATCGCGAGCGCGACGAGGCCGGCGAGCCTCGCGAGGGCCACGGCCCCGGGAGGCGGCGGCGAGGGGCGGCGTGGCCCGCCCGGACGCGGCGGCCTGATCCGCCGGCGCGGGCGGCTGGGAGCCTCGAGCGTCTCCGGCTCGTCGAAGAACTCGAGCTCCGTTCCGTCGTCAAAGGTGCTCACTGGGTGGCAAGCCTAACCGTGTCGGGGAGGACAGTCCGACGCGGTCGCCAATCTCCGCTCTTGCATGGGAGAGGCTGCCCCAGCGCTCACCGGCTCCGAGCTCGTCCTCAACCGGTATCGCCCGCTGCGCCCGCTGGGCAGCGGCGGCTCGGGCTCGGTCTGGCTTTCGCGTGACGAGAAGACGGGACTCGATGTCGCGCTGAAGATCGTCGCGCGGGAGGGCAAGTCGGCGATGCGGGCCGAGCGCGAGGCGAAGGCCGCGGCCCAGCTGCGCCATCCCGCCTGCTTGCGGGCGTACGCGTTCGGGCGCGACGACCGCCACGTCTACATCGCCTACGAGTTCGTGCCCGGTCGCACCTTCCGCGAGGCGCTGCGCGACGGGGGACTGTCGGAGGACACGGCGATCGAGGCGTGCGCCCAGGTGTGCGACGGACTCGCCCACGCGCACGCGGCAGGGATCCTCCACCGCGACATCAAGCCTTCGAACATCCTGCTCATGGACGGCGAGCGCGTCTCGGCGCGCGTGCTCGACTTCGGGCTCGCGCAGATGGCCGAGGGCGCCGAGACCCTGACCGAGGCCGGCGACGTTCCGGGAACGCTCGCGTACATCTCACCGGAGCGGCTTGCGGGCGGCGAGGCGACGCCCGCCGCGGACGTCTGGGCGGTCGGCGTGATGCTGTGGGAGGCGCTCGCGGGACGGCATCCGTTCTGGCGCGGCTCGATGCTCGAGACTGCCCGCGCGATCGAGGCTGGAGCGCGGCCGCTGGGCGAGCTCCGCCCCGATCTTCCGAAGCGTGTCCTCCGTGTCGTCGACAGCTCGCTCGCGACGAACCCCGCCCGGCGCCCGACGGCGAAAGATCTTGCAGAGGCGCTCCGCGGGGCCGCCTCGTTCGCTTCCACCCCGCGTCCGGCCTTCACGATTCCCCGGCGCATCGAGGCCGGGAACGCCATCGCAGCAGCCCTGGCGGGGATCCTCGCCGGCTGGACCGCTGCTGTCCTGCCTTTCTATCCGCACGGCTGGGCGTTCGGACTCGGTGTCGTCGCCGCCGCGGCGACGCTCTGGCGCGAGCGCGCAGGGATCACGCTTGCACTCGCCGTGCCTGTGCTGCCGCTCGGGAACATCTCGCTCGGGCTCGCACTCCTCTACACGGCACTCGCCGCCGCCTGGCTGCTTGTGACCTGGCAAGATCCGCGAGCCACGCTCCTCTTCGTGCTCGGGCCGCTACTCGCACCGGTTGCCGCACTCGGCCTGCTCCCACTCGCGACGGCACGAGTGCGCTCCGCGCCGCTTCGCGGCCTCACCGTTCTGCTCGGCGTGCTGACCGCAGCACTCGCTGCCGGGATCCGCCACGCCTCACTCCCGCTCATCGGCGGCCCGGCCCCGCTCGGGCTCGGCCTCGCGCAGGCCCGCGACCCGCTCGACGTCGCCGGCTCGCTCGCCCGCGCCGCCGGCAACCACCCGTCGCTCCTGCTCGAGGCATGCGCGCTCGCACTCGTCGCGGTCGCCCTTCCGCACGCGCGTGCCCGCGGGCGGTGGGCAGCTGCCGCGCTGGGCGCCGGGATGATCGTGCTCACCGTGGCGGCCGTTCCGAGCGCCGCCGCAGTGCCGCTTCTGCTCTCGTCATGGGCGATCGCGGCGTTCACGGCGCTTCGCGCTCCTGTGCTGGGGGTACCCTCCGCCGCGAGCTAGTGCTGCGCGGAATCGAACAGAGGCTGGAGCGTGTCTTCGAGGGCGTCTTCGGCCGCGCCTTCCGCACGAACGTCCAGCCGGTCGAGCTCGCGCGCAAGCTCGCGAAGGAGATGGACGAACACCGCTCGGCGTCGGTGCGGAACGTCTACGTTCCGAACGAGTACACGATCTATCTCTCGCCCGGTGACCGCGAGCAGTTCGAGGGCTACGAGAACTCGCTCGTGTCGGAGCTCGAGGAGTACCTCTCCGAGCACGCTGCGCGCGAGAACTACGCGTTGCTGACGCCGCCGCGCATCGTTTTCGAGACCGACGAGGACCTCGGCGTCGGCGAGTTCGGCATCGCAACCCGCATGGCGCAGCACGGCCGCAGCGGCGAGATGGAGGTGCCCGAGAGCACGGCACCTGGCGCAACGATGATCTACAAGCCGCAGACACAGCCGACCGAAGCGGCTTCGCTCGAGGAGCTCGGGGTCGAGCGAGAGGTCGCCGTGCTCAGCTGGAACGGCGAGCGACGCGTTCTCGAGCAGAAGCGCTCCGTCCTCGGCCGCTCGCGCGACGTCGACATCCAGATCGAAGACCCGAACGTCTCGCGCCGCCACGCGGAGGTCGTGCAGGAGGGCTCGGCCTTCTGGCTCGTCGACCTCGGTTCGACGAACGGGATCGAGGTGGACGGCAAGCGCGTGCAGCGCGCGCGTCTCGACGACGGCTCGCGCTTCACACTCGGCGAGACGACGGTCACCTTCTCGACCGAACGGGAATAGGGCGTCCGTGTACCTGGTCGCCTCTACGACCGTCGCGGAGGTGCTCCTCGCGCTCAAGATCGCCTTCCTCGTGCTGCTCTACCTGTTCGTCGTCCGCGTCATCCGGTCGGCGGGACGAGAGCGACAGGCACCGAGCCAGGACAGCATGATTCTCACTCCCGCGGCCGCCGCTGCCGCAGGCCTCGGCCGCGGGGCAAGGCGGCGCAAGTCGATGCGGCTCGTCGTGCAGCGCAGTCCGAGCCTCGAGGTGGGAGACGAGTTCCCGCTCAACTCGGCGCCCGTGACCCTCGGGCGCGGTGGACAGAACGACCTCGTGCTGGACGGCGACGAGTTCGCGTCGGCCCGGCACGCGCGGATCGAGGCCCGAGGCGACGGCATCTGGGTGCAGGACCTCGACTCGACGAACGGCACCTACGTCAACGGCGCGCGCGTCGTGGGCGCGCAGCGCGTCAAGGGTGGCGACGTCCTCCGCGTCGGCGAGACCGACCTGATCGTCGAGGAGGACTGACGTGCCCGTCGGTGCGTACGCAGTGGCGAGCGACACCGGGCGCAGGCGGCGCCGCAACGAGGACAACTACGTCGTCGCCCCGCCGCTCTTCGCCGTCGCCGACGGGATGGGTGGCGCGCAGGCCGGCGAGGTCGCGTCGCGGCTGGCCGCATCGGCGCTCGAGGGAGAGGGCTCCGACGGGCTCCAGGGGCTCGAGCGGATCGATGCGCTGATCCAGGAGGCGAACCGCCGCATCTACGACCGCGCCTCTACCGACCCGACCGCGTCGGGCATGGGCACGACGATGACCGTTGCGCTCGTCGAGGGAATGACCGTTGCGCTCGGCCACGTCGGCGACTCCCGCGCCTACCTCGTGCGCGGCGAGCAGATGGAGCAGCTGACCGACGATCACTCGCTCGTGAACGAGCTGCTGAAGAGCGGGCGGCTCTCGGAGGAGGAGGCGCACGTCCACCCCCAGCGCAGTGTGATCACGCGCGCGGTGGGAACGGATCCCGACGTCGACGTCGACGGATTCACGATCGAGGCCGAGGAGGGCGACGTGTTCCTGCTCTGCTCCGACGGACTCACCGACATGGTCGAAGACGAGGAGATCCTCGAGCTCGTCCACGACCACCGCGACGACCTCGACAAGGCCGTGAAGGCGCTTGTGACGGCGGCCAACCGCGGCGGCGGCGAGGACAACATCACGGCCGTGGCGTTCCGCATCTCGGCCGACGCACCGACGAGGCTCGAGGACACCGTCGCGATGCCGGCGATCACCGGGGACGAAGAGGAGCCCAAGGAGCAGACGCGCGAGCAGGTGCACGAGCCCGCTCCGGCTTCGCCCGCGGCAGACGCGCGGCGAGTCCGGTTCGTCCTGATCGGGCTCATCGTGCTGCTCGTTGCAGCGGCGCTGATCATCTGGGGGCTTTCCCGCTGACCCTCCGCAACCGTGAGCTCGCCGCGCTCCTCACGGTCGGCGTCCTGACGGCGATCGGCTTCGCCACCGTCTATATCGCGCTCAAGTCCGAGATCTCGGGCGGCTCGCTCGCCTACGCCGTTTTCTTCTTCGGCCTCTACCTCGTCGCGCATCTCGTGGCACGGCGCACCGTGCCGCTCGCCGACCCGTACCTCCTGCCCATGGCCGCGCTCCTCACCGCGATCGGGGTGACGGAGATCTACCGCCTCGGCCCCGCCGGCAACGCATTCCGGCAGGGGCTCTGGGTCGTGATCGGCGTCGGCGTGTTCGCTGCGACGCTCTTCTGGCTCCACTCCGACTACCGAGCGCTCGAGCGCTACAAGTACGTCTTCGGCGTCACGGCGCTCGTCCTGCTCTTCCTGCCCCGGCTGCCTGTGATCGGCGAGCCGATCAACGGGGCCCGGCTCTGGATCCACATCGGGTCGCTCCAGTTCCAGCCGGGTGAGCTCGGGAAGATCGCGCTCATCGTCTTCCTGGCCGCCTACCTGCGCGAGCGGCGCGAGGTGCTTGCCCAGGGACGGCTGAAGGACTGGGGGCCGCTGCTCGTGATCTGGGGCGCGGCGATGCTCCTTCTCTTCGTCACCAACGACCTCGGGAGCGCGCTCCTCTACTACGGGATCTTCCTCGCGATGCTCTACGTCGCGACTGCGCGGATCTCGTTCGTCGCGGCCGCACTCGGACTCTTCCTCGTCGGCTCGTTCGCCGTCGCACAGGGGACGCCGCACGTGCGCGAGCGCGTGACGAACTGGCTCTCGCCGTGGTCGACGCACCCGATCCTCTGCCCCCAGAACGGCCAGATGATGTTGCGCCAGAACTGCCAGAGCTACCAGGAGGTGCAGTCGCTCTACTCCCTCGGCCACGGTGGCTTCGGGGGCACCGGCCTCGGCCACGGGATCTTCACGGGGACGACCGGGAAGCAGGTCATCCCCGACCTGAACACCGACTTCATCTACTCGGCGCTCGCGCAGGAGCTCGGACTGGTCGGCGCGGCGGCCCTGCTTCTCCTCTACATGGCCTTCGTGCTGCGGGGCTTCCGGATCGCGCTCGCCGCCACGGACGGGTTCTCGAAGCTTCTGGCCGCCGGCCTCAGCTTCGGTTTCGCTTTCCAGACGTTCGTCATCGTCGGCGGGATCACGCGGGTCATCCCGCTGACGGGCATCACGCTCCCGTTCGTTTCCTACGGAGGGTCGAGCGTGGTCGCCAACTTCCTGCTCGTCGCCGGGCTGATGCTCATTTCCCACCGCGCGAACCGGCTGGAGGCGGGCGCGTGAACAAGCAGCTCCTGCACGTCTCGGTCGCCGCGCTCGTCCTGCTCGCGGCGCTCATCGTGTCGACGACCTACTGGCAGACGTGGGCCGTCGGCGACCTGGCCGACCGGCAGGACAACTCGATCCAGCTCATCACGCGGCTCACGGTCGACCGCGGGAAGATCCTCGCGGGCGGCAGGGTGCTCGCGGCGAACGTCAGGCACCGAAAGCACGGCCTGACGATCTTCACGAGGCGCTACCCCTCAGGCTCCCTCGCGCCACAGGTGATCGGCTACGCGACCGAGGCCGGCACGTCGACGGGGCTCGAGCAGTCGCTCGACGACTACCTGACAGGCGCGAACACGAACCTCACCAACACGTTCAAGGAGGAGCTCCGCAGACTCGGCAACCAGACAGTGCACGGCGCCAACGTGATCCTCACGCTGCGCCCTGCGGTCCAGGCGCTCGCCCTGCAGCAGCTCGCCGGCCGCTGCGGCGCCGTCGTCGCGCTCGACGCGAAGACCGGAGCGGTGCTCGCCATGGCGTCGTCGCCGACATACAACGCGAACCTGATCGAGCAGCCGAAGGGCTACGCGAAGGTGCTGAAGATCAAGGGGAGCTGCGGCGATTCCTCGGCCCTCGTGAACAACGCGACGGCAGGCCTGTATCCGCCGGGCTCGACCTTCAAGATGGTGACCGCCGCAGCCGCGCTCGACTCGGGCGCATACACGCCGAGCTCGGTGTTCAACGACCCCGGCTATTGCATCGAGTACGGCCAGCACGTCTCGAATGCGGGCAACCCCGACCAGAACGGGCCGGAAGCCTTCGGCAACGTCACGCTCGCACAGGGCTTCGAGCACTCGATCAACTCGGTCTTCTGCAACGTCGGAAAGCACATCGGGGGCGAGGAGATCCTCAAGTACGCGAAGCGGTTCGGCTTCTATTCGCTGCCGCCGCTCGACACACCCCCGAGCGCGAGCCAGGCGTCCGGGCTCTACAAGAACGGGAAGCTCTGGACGCCGAAGGACAACTTCGCGATCGATTCGGGCCGGCTTGCTTTCGGGCAGTTCAACATGCTCGCCACGCCGCTACAGATGGCGCTCGTGGCAGCCACGATCGCCGACCGGGGAGTCCAGCCGAAGCCGTATCTCGTGCAGAAGATCGTCGCCGCCGACGGCTCGACCGTCGCCAAGACCACTCCTCAGATGCTCGGGCAGGTGATCAAGCCGCAGACCGCCGCCGAGCTCAACCAGATGATGCAGCTCGTCGTCCAGGCCGGCACCGGAACGACCGCCCAGATCCCGGGCGTACCGGTCGCCGGCAAGACCGGCACCGCGGAGCTCGGGCTCGGCAGCATCTACGACGCCTGGTTCGTGTGCTTCGCTCCGGCGAACAACCCACGCTTCGTCGTGGCGGTGGTCGTCGAGAAGCAGCCCAACGGTTTCGGCGCCTCCGTCTCGGCTCCGATCGCCAGGGCCATCCTCGAAAAGCTCCTGGGCCGGTGACGATGATTTCTCTCCGGACCGCCGAAATCACTGGATTCGTGCCCGTGTCTCTACCCTTTAGCCGGCCGTGGCGGTAAGCGACTCCCTCATCGACACGCTCTTCGACGGGCGCTACCAGATCCAGCGCAAGCTCGGCGCCGGCGGGATGGCCGACGTCTACCTCGCCGAGGACCAGGAGCTCGGCCGCCGCGTCGCGATCAAGATCCTCAACGGCCGCCACGCGAACGACGACCAGTTCATCGAGCGCTTCCGTCGCGAGGCGAAGAACGCGGCGGCGCTGAACCACCCGAACATCGTCTCGATCTACGACCGCGGCGAAGCGGAGGACACCTACTACATCGCGATGGAGTTCCTCGACGGCCGCACGCTCAAGGAGCTGGTCGTCAGCCGGGGCGCCGCGCCGCTCAACGTCGCGATCGAGTATGCACGCCAGATCCTCTCCGCGCTCCGCTTCGCGCACCGGCACGGCATCGTGCACCGGGACATCAAGCCGCACAACGTCCTGGTCGACGCCGAGGGACGCGTGAAGGTGACGGACTTCGGGATCGCGCGGGCCGGCACGAGCCAGATGACCGAGACCGGCTCGATCGTCGGCACCGCTCAGTACCTCTCCCCCGAACAGGCGCGCGGCGGCGAGGTCGATCCGCGTTCCGACCTCTACTCGCTCGGCGTCGTCCTCTACGAGCTGCTGACCGGGAAGACGCCGTTCGACGGCGAGACGCCGGTCGAGATCGCGATGAAGCACCTCTCGAACGCGCCGAAGCCGCCGTCGAAGCTGCGGCCCGACGTCCCGCCCGAGCTCGACAAGGTCGTGCTGCGGGCGCTCGCGAAGGATCCGGACGACCGCTACCAGAGCGCGGACGAGATGGAGGCGGACCTCGAGCGGGTCACGCGTGGCGCACCGGTCTCGGCCGCCACCATGGCGACGCAGGTTCTGCCCGCTGTTCCCGCAGCCGCAGCGGATTCGACCTCCGCCACGATGATCGCCCCGCCGCCGAGCGCTCCTGCTCGCGCCTTGCCTCCGCCGCCGGTCGTCACGGAAGAGGAGTACGCGGAGCCCGGCGGGCCCGAGCG
>DASSLB010000020.1:0-2823 GCA_035689945.1 Gaiellaceae bacterium
ATGAACGCGAAGCTCGCCTTCATCGCCGCCCACATGGCCGAGCATGCCGTACGTCTGATGTGCCGCGTTCTCGGCGTGTCGCGCAGCTGGTTTCATGCCTGGCGGCGGGCGGCCCCCCACAAGAGCCGAGCGCGCCACCAGGCGTGAGGTTCTTGTCGCTGAGATTCGGGAGATCTTCGAGGCCAGCCGGCAACGGTACGGCGCCCCCCGGGTTCACGCCGATCTTCAAGCCCGGGGACGACGGATATCAAAGCGGACGATCACCAAACTGATGAACCAGAACGGCATTCGGCCGTCCCGCGGGAAGCGTCGCGTGCCAATCACCACCGACAGTCGGCACGCGCACGCCGTGGCGCCAAACATGCTGGACCGCCACTTCGAGATCGCTGTCCCCGACACGATATGGCTGGCCGACATCAGCTACATCCCCACCGACGAGGGTTGGCTCTACCTTGCCGCGGTGAAGGACCTCGCCACGATGGAGATCGTCGGGTGGTCGATGTCGGACCGTCTCAAGAGCACCGTGTGCGAAGATGCGCTGAAGATGGCCATCCGGAACCAGCGGCCGCCGACGGGCCTGATCCACCACTCCGACCGCGGCGTTCAGTATGCCTGCGGTGACTACCGTAAGTTGCTTGAGGCAAATGGTATCAAGGCGTCGATGAGCAGAAAGGGAAACTGCCTGGACAACGCCCCGATGGAGAGCTTCTTCGGCACCCTCAAGACCGAACTCGTGCATCGCACGCGGTTCCGAACCCGGCGCGGGGCGAAGGCCGCGCTCTTCGAATACATCGAGGTCTTCTACAATCGACAACGCCGCCATTCGAGCGTGGGGTACCGAACACCAGCGCAGGCAAGGATCGACATGACTATGGCTAACGCCGCATAACTGAAGAACCGACCGGTCCGGGATCCGGGAGCAAGGTCACGTGCGTGTCCATGCTCTTGACGGTCACCTCTTTGTACCAGCCGACACGTATGATCTGCGCGATGCCATAGGCATCGTTCGCGTCGGTCTTGTTGATCTTGAGGGACAGCGCCGCCTTGGCGTGGCGTGCGTCGATGCAGACGACTGGCAGCCCGCGCGCCTTCAGTTCGTGGAAACAGCCAGGTGGAGAGCTGGCCGCACTCCAAACCAACGCGCGCGACGTCAGGTGCGTGCCGTTGAACGGTGGCGGCAATATCATCGGGCGTGCTCTTGCATCGTCCCCGCCAGACAGTCCCGCCGCTTTCGTCGACTACGCAGACGGATGTTTGATCGAGAGAGACATCGAGGCCGATTGAGAGATCGCTGCGCATGATGAGGCTCTTACAGTTGTTGCGGAGCTCTCACGCTACCAGCGGCGAGCCACCGCAATTACGCGATGTCCCGACCTGCCACCGGACAGGCCGCCGGGCGCAGCGGCGGCTTGCCCTTGACCGGCGCGAGCACGGTGGCACCCTTTCGGCGGAAAGGGACGGAGAGAGGAGCATGGACGCCAACGACGTTCTCGCCCTGGGGCTCGGGGTGACGCCGCCGTGGAAGCTGGTCGGCCAGCGGCTCGATATGACCAGGCAGCCCAACGAGCTGCATCTCGAGATCGAAGCCGACCGTGGCACCCTGTTTCCCTGCCCGGTGTGCCGCCGAGCGTGCAAAGCCCATGACTTTGCCGAGTTCACCTGGCGCCACCTCAACTTCTTCCAGCATCACTGCTCCATCATCGCCAAGCTGCCGCGTAGCGACTGTCCCGAGCATGGGGTGTTGCGGATCAATGTGCCGTGGGCCCGCGAGGGCAGCCGCTTCACGCTCTTGTTCGAACAGGTCGCCATTACGCTGGTGCGCGAGATGCCGGTGCTGGCCGCCGCCCGCATCATCGGTATCACCGATCAGCGCTTGTGGCGCATCGTCGAGCATTACGTCGGCAAGGCGGTCGAGCGCCTCGACCTCACCCGCGTCAAGGCCATCGGCCTCGATGAGACCGCCGCCAAGCGCGGGCAGACCTACGTCACCGTGTTCATCGACCTCGACCGCAAGCACAAGCCGGTGGTCTTCGTCACCCCGGGCCGCGGCAAGGACACCGTCGCCCGATTCAAGACCTTCCTCGCCGAGCACGGTGGCTCACCGAACCACATCGTCGAGGTCGTCTGTGACATGAGCGGCGCCTTCCTCGCCGCCGTCGGCGAGACCTTCGAGGACGCTGTCGTCACCGTCGACTGGTTCCACGTCGTGCAGATGTTCACCAAGGCCGTCGACGAAGTCCGCCGCGCCGAAGCCAAGCACAACGCCCTGCCCAAGGCCCTGCGCTGGGCCATCCTGAAGCGAGCCGACGGCCGCCTCACCAGGGCCCAGGCCGAGGCCCTCGCCGAACTCGAAGCCTCCGATCTCCTCACTGCCATCGCCTGGCGGATCAAGGAGATGCTCCGCTGGATCCGCAAAGCCGACAGCGTCCAGGCCGCCCGTTGGCGCATCCCCCACTTCCTGCGCCACGCCAGGGCACGCCTCGCCGAAGACCGCATCCTCGACCCCATGCGCAAGGCGCTGAACTCCGTCGACAACCACCTCGGGCGCATCCTGCAGCGCTGGACCTCGTCCCACAGCAACGCCCGCCTCGAAGGCCTCAACGGCCTGTTCCAGGCCGCCAGAGCACGCGCTCGCGGCTACCGCAACACTACAACCTTCGCGACCATGATCTACCTCATCGCCGCCCCCCTGGGAGACCTCTTCCAATCCACTTGAAACGTCGAAGAACCAAATATGAGCCGGTGTGATCGTAAGCGCTGGCTACCGCGGCTGTCTCATACCCGGTGAAAGGTCGTTCCGCACACAGGTCGTCCCTTGTCGAA
>DASSLB010000021.1:0-8109 GCA_035689945.1 Gaiellaceae bacterium
GCGGGGAAGACGACGACGGTCGGGATGCTGACGACCCGCGTCCGGCCCACGAGCGGGCGTGCGTTGGTGGGCGGGGTCGACGTCATGCAGGATCCTGTGAGAGCCCGGCGGCAGGTGGCCGTCGTGCCGCAGCGGAGCAACCTCGACCGCTCGATCTCGATCCGCGACAACCTCATCTTCCACGCCGCGTATCACGGCGTTCCGGCGCGCGAGCGCGAGCGCCGAGCCGACGAGCTGCTCGACCAGTTCGGCCTCCTCGACCGTGCCGGGGACAAGCCGGACTTCTTCTCCGGGGGTCAGGGCCAGCGCGTGATGATCGCCCGCGCGCTCATGCATGCGCCGCAGGTGCTCTTTCTCGACGAGCCGACAACCGGTCTCGACCCGGCCGCGCGGCTCTTTGTCTGGGATCGCCTGCGTGAGCTGCGGGACTCCGAGGTCACGCTCATCCTCACGACGCACGACATGGACGAGGCGGCGCTCCTCGCAGACCGGGTCGCGATCATGGATCACGGTCATCTGCTCGCGCTCGACACGCCCGAGGCGCTGATCGGCGGCCTCGAGGGCGAAGGGACGCTCGAGCTCGCCGCCGACCGGCCGGCCGACGGTGAGGTCCTCGATGCGCTCGCGGCGATCGCGGGAGTCGAGCGGGTCGAGCCGGTGCAGGTCCAGGCGGAAGACGGCGCCGAGACGCAGCCGCCTTCCGGCGTCCAGCCTCTGCGCGTCCGCCTCTACCTGACCGGTGACGCAGCCCTGCATGTCGCGCCGGCGGCTGCCGTCCTCGCCGAGCACGGCCTCGCGCTGCAGGACGTGAAGCTCGGCACGCCGACCCTCGAGGACGTCTTCATCCACCTCACCGGGCGGACGCTGCGATGAACGCCGTCGCCGCGGCGGCACCTTTCGAGCAGGCGACGCAGTGGCGCGCCTTCCGCGCCGTGCTGCGCCGCGACCTGTACGTCACGTGGCGCGAGCTGCCCGCGTTCCTCGCGCAGGTCATCCTGCAACCGCTCTTCCTGCTCTTCGTCTTCGGGAAGGTGCTCGGGAGCCTCGGCTACACGAAGAACAACTACGCGCACCTTCTCTTCCCGGGACTGTTGGCGCTCACCTCGGTGCTGACGGCGATGCAGACGCTCGCCTTTCCGCTCGTGGCGGAGTTCGGCTGGACCAAGGAGATCGAGGACCGGCTGCTGGCACCGATGCCGACCTCGTTCGTCGCGGCGGAGAAGGTCCTCTTCGCGCTCCTGCGCTCGTTCGCGGCGACGCTGATCATGCTGCCGATCGGCGTCCTGATCCTCGGCTCGATCCCCTGGCGCTGGAGCGGCTTCCCGCTCTTCCTCGCGGGTCTCCTGCTCGGAGCGCTCGTCGGCGCGGGCTTTGGCCTGCTGATGGGGACACTCGTGCAGCCGCAGCGGATCAACCTGCTCTTCTCACTCGTCTTCACACCGCTGCTCTTCACCGGCTGTAGCCAGTACCCGTGGCCGTCGCTCGACCGCCTGCGCTGGTTCCAGGTCGTCACCGCCGCGAACCCGATGACCTACGTGAGCGAGTTGCTGCGCGGCGCGCTCGTGCCGTCGGTGCCGCACATCCAGCCCTGGATCTGCATGCTCGTTCTCGTCTTCGCCATCACCGTGCTGATCGCAGTAGGGGTGAAGGGCTTCTACCGGCGCGCTATCGACTGAGTCATGAGCCTCAGCGGGTCGGACGGTCGAAGACGACGAGCACGGCGAGCTGCTCGTAGCCGACAAACCGGTGCTCGGCTCCCGCCGGCACGAAGACGGACTGGCCCTCGCTCAGATCTACGCGCTCGTCCTCGACCTCGAGCGTGCCGCTCCCTTCGAGCACGACATACACCTCGTCGTCTTCGTGGGGCTGCTGGCGGTCCGGCTCTGGAGCGACAAGCACGTAGACGCCGAGCTCGAGCCCAGGAGACTCGTGGACGATCTCGTAGCCGCCGCCCGCAGCTCGCAGGCGTTCGACGGCATCCCTCGGGTCGAACGTGCGCACGCGCCGACGTTCCTCGGTCACCAGCTCTTGGTGCGATGCGGCTGAGGATGCTCCGCTACGCGGACTCGAGCGTCCACGGCCAGACAGCCATCCGGCAGCGCCATCACCGGGTTCAGATCGAGCTCCACGACCTCCGGCCGCTGGTCGGCGAGAAGTGAGAGACGCAGAAGTAGCTCGACGAGCGCCGTCGCGTCCGCCGGAGGCGTGCCTCTGAAACCGGACACGAGACGGCCGGCCTTGCCGGCGTGAACCAGCTCCTCGGCGTCGCGGTCGGTGAGCGGCGCGAGACGGAACTGCGCCTCTCCGATCAGCTCGGCGAGGACGCCGCCGGGGCCGAAGGCGACGAGCGGTCCGAAGACCGGGTCCTGCACCACGCCGGCGAGCAGCTCCGCACCGCCGCGCACGAAGGGCTGCACGAGGAGCGGCCCGTTCAAGCGTTCCGCGGCAGCTCGAACGTCTTCCTCTGTGCCGAGATCGAGGATCACGCCGCCTTCCTCGGTCTTGTGTGCCCCCGGTGCGGCCGTCTTGAGGACGACGGGGTAACCGAGCTCCTCGGCCGCCTCGACTGCAGCCTGTGGCGTGGCGGCGAGGCGCTCGGGTACGAGCGGCACGCCGTATGCCTCGAGCAGCCGGCGTGTCTGCTGCGCATCGAGCCAGCCCGCGCCCGCCGCGAGTGCTGCCTGCACGACGGCCTGAGCCTCGTCGTGGCGGATCTCGAGCTCGGGAAGCGTGCCCGCTGGGCGCCTCAGCCACTCTCCCCGCTCCGCGGCGCGGCCCAGCGCGCGTGCCGCTGCCTCCGGATACGCGAAATAGGGGACGCTCGCGGCGCTGCGCAGCGCCGACGGCGCGCCCCTGGCGCTGACGAAAGTGCAGAGGACGGGCTTTTCCGTCGCCGTGGCCGCGGCCGCGCTGATCGCCGCGCCGACGGCTTCCTCGTCGGAGCCTACGGTCGGAACGAAGAGGGCGATGACGGCGTCGAACGCCGGGTCGGCGAGCACTAGCGGTAGCACGTCGGCAAAGCTCTGACCCGTCGCCCCGCCGAGCATGTCGATCGGGTTCGCGCTGCTGCCTTCGGCCGGCATGACCCCGGCCAGGGCCGCCCGAGTGTCGTCGCTCGGCGGCGGGAGCTCGAGTCCGGCGGCCTCACAGGCATCCGCGGCCAAAATGCCGAGACCGCCCGCGTTCGTGACGAGCGCGACCCGCCGGCCTCGCGGTACGGGCTGCGCGGACAGGAGCGCCGCGACATCGATGAGCTCCTCGAGGGTTCTTGCTCGAATCACGCCGGCCTGGTGGAAGAGCGCGTCGACGGCCACGTCGGACCCGGCGAGCGCCGCCGTGTGAGAGCCCGCGGCGCGGCTGCCTGCTCCCGTGGTTCCGCCCTTCAGGGCGAGGATCGGCTTGCGGCGGGCGAGCCGGCGCGCGATGCGGGAGAAGGCTCGGGGATTGCCGAACGACTCGAGGTAGAGGACGACCATCTCCGTCTCGTCGTCGTCCTCCCACCACTCGAGCAGGTCGTTCGACGAGACGTCCGCCTTGTTGCCGATCGAGACGAACGACGTGACTCCGAGGCCCGTTGCCTGTGCGCGCTCGAGCAGTGCGAGCCCGAGGGCGCCGCTCTGGGACGAGAAGCCGATCTTGCCGGCGGGGAAGCTCCGCGGCGCGAAGGTCGCGTTGAGGCGGACCGGGGAGGAGGCGATGCCGAGGCAATTCGGGCCGACGAGCCGTGCGCCGTGATCGCGAACGAGCGCGAGCAGCTGCTCCTGCCTTTCCGCTCCCTCGCTGCCCGTCTCGGCGAAGCCCGCAGAGATGACAATCAGAGCCCGGACGCCGGCACCGAGCGCCTCCTCCGCCGCGGGGAGCACGAGCTCTCCCGGCAGGCAGATGACGGCCAGGTCGACCCGTTCACCGATCTCCGAGATTGCGCTGTACCCGCGGACGCCGGCGACCGAGTCGCCGTTGCGGTTCACGGGGTAGGCGGAGCCGGCGAAGTCGCCCGCGAGGACGTTGCGGAACAGCTCGCCACCGATCGAGCCGCGGCGCTTGGATGCTCCGACAATCGCGACCGAGCTCGGCTGGAAGAAGGGTTCGAGCGACGCGCGCACCGCGACGTGGTCGCGTGCGGCGACGTGCTCTCGATAGTCGCTGCTGGGGGCGATGCCGAACCGGATCTCGAACTCGCCGCCCTCGCCGGCGCGCGTCACGGCGAACCCGGCGTTGCGGAAGACGTCGAGCATGTTCCGGTTCTCGTACATGACCTCGGCCACGAACTCCTCGATCCCTGCCTCGGCCGCTCGCGCCGCGAGCTGCTCGAGCAGCCGCGTCCCGATCCCGCGGCCCTGGTAGTCGTCGCCGACGGTGAAGGCGACCTCCGCGACGTGCGGGTCGCGAAGCCTGACCCAGTTCGCGAGGGCGACGATGCGGCCGTCGTGGGAGCCGAGCAGCGCGCCCCGCTCCTGCCAGTCGGGGTCGAGCACCGGTTCGACGAGCTTCGGCCCGAGCGCCGGGAAGCCGTGGAATCGGAGGTAGCGGCTGTGCTCCGAGAGGTTGGAGAAGAACTCGAGGAGCGCGTCGGCATCCTCCGCGGCGGGTGGTCTCAGCCGGAGCGTCGACCCGTCGCGGAGGATGACGTCGGTCGCAGTGACCGCGTTCGTCGCGGTTGCGCTCATGCGGCGACCGCGTGCTCGCGGGCGTGCTGCGGGCTGCGGACCACCAGCACCGGGCAGGGGGCCGAGTGGACGAGCCCGGTCGAGACGCTGCCGGAGAAGAGCCGCCGTGCGGCGCCCCAGCCGTGCGAGCCGACGACGATCAGCTGCGCGCCGGAATCACTCGCGTGCCGGCAGATCTCCTCGACTACCAGGCCATCGGCGATCACCGTAGAGCACGATACGTGCTCGGCCTCGGCCGTTCGTGCGATCGACCCTAGAAGCTCCGCCACCCGCTTGTGCTCCGCTTCCGTGAGCTCGGCGACGACGTTCGAGTAGCCGTACGCGGCGTAGCCGACCGCCGGTAGCGCAGGATGGGCGACGGAGACGACGAGGAGCGGGGCGCCGAGCAACCGGGCCAGCTCGATTGCCCTTTCCTGCGCTTCCACTGAAGAGGGCGAGCCGTCGGTCGCGAACAGGATTGGTCTCGTAGCGCTCATCTCGCTTCCTCCTTTGCCGTGGTTCATGAGCACAGTGTCGAACCCGGCGCCGCCGGCAGCATCGGGGGGCAGCCTCCGGATGCTGCGGAAAACCACGCACCGCCTCTCGTGGCGGCTTCCGATGCGATCGAGCCGGCCTCGGGCGAGGATCGTCGTGTCGAGGAAAGGACGGGAGGCCATGTTCGAGACGATCGCGTGGGCAACCGACGGGTCCGAGCTCTCCGACAAGGCGCTCGAGCACGTCCTGAAGCTCGCAGAGATCCACGGGTCACGCATCGTCGCCGTGCACGTGAACGAGCTGCTCACCGGGCCCTTCGGCGGTGCGCCGATCCTTGCCGACGAGCCAGACATCGAAGAGAAGATCACCGGTCAGGTCGACGCGCTTTGCGAGGCTGGGTTTCACGCAAGGCTCGAGATTCGCACAGCCGGCCGGGATGTGGCGAAGCTGCTGTCGGACGTGGCGGACGACGTCGACGCCGACCTGATCGTGGTCGGCACGCATGGCCGCGGCGGCGTCGCTGCCGCCATCATGGGCAGCGTGGCGCGTGGCCTCTGCCACACGTCGCATCGCCCCGTCCTCGTCGTGCCACCGGCAAGGGAAGCCGAGTCGGCGACGCGCGACGAGGCAAAGCAGCTGACGCACGCATAGCGGGACGAAGGGAAGGGCGGCGCCGGAACGCGCGGCGCCGCCCTCGTCGGTGTTCCGGTCGTCGGGCCGTTGGAATAGGCTGGCTTCATGGACGCGCAATCCGTCAGCGAAGGGCGGTTGCGTGCGCTGTTTTCGGCGAGCCTGGCGGTCAGCTCCGAGTTGTCGCTCGACGCGCTGCTGCACCGGATCCTCGAGGCGGCCGCCGAGCTGACCGGTGCCCGTTACGCGGCGCTCGGTGTGATCGACGCGAGCGGCTCGGAGCTCGAGCAGTTCTTCACGCACGGCGTCGACGTCGACATGCGTGCAGAGATCGGCTCGCTGCCGCGCGGCCGCGGCATCCTGGGGGTGCTGATCCGCGAGGCCAAGCCGTTGAGACTCCACGACCTGACGCACGATCCGCGCTCCGTCGGCTTTCCGCCCGGCCACCCACCGATGCGGAGCTTTCTCGGCGTACCGATCATGCTGCGGGGCGTCGCCTACGGGAACCTGTATCTCACCGAGAAGCAGGACGGTGAGGACTTCACGGACGAAGACGAGGAGACACTCGCGCTGCTCGCAGGCCAGGCCGCGGTGGCGATCGAGAACGCCCGGCTCTACGAGGCCTCGACCCGCTGGTCGCGGCAGCTCCAGTCACTCGAAGAGGTGGGAAACGCACTCGCGACCGAGACCGATCTCGAGCGGTTGCTCGACCTCGTCGTGCGGCGACTGCGGGAGCTGGTCGGGGCTGAGATCGTCGCGCTCACCCTGCCGACCGGGGCGGACGAACTGCGGTTCGCCGCAGCTGCAGGCGAGACGGCGCAGGATCTGCTGGGCGAGGCGATCTCGCGCTCGGGCTCGAAGAGCGGCCAGGTGCTCGCGCGCCGGCGGAGCGAGCGCAGCGACTCCATCCTCGACGATCCCGAGGTGGATCATGAGACGACGCGGCGGCTCGGTGTTCGGACGGGAATGTGGGTCCCGCTCATCGCCCGCGACCGTGTGATCGGTGTGCTCGAGATCCACGACAAGGAAGGTCCGGACCCCCGGTTCTCGGACGACGACCTGCGGCTGGCGGAGACGTTCGCCGCGCGCGCAGCCGTCGCCGTCGAGCTTTCGCACCGCGTCGCACAGGACGCCTTGCGCCGCGTCGTGCAGGCGCAGGAGCTGGAGCGCCGGCGGCTGGCGCGCGAGCTGCACGACGAGACCGGACAGGCGTTGACCTCGATCCTGCTGGGCCTGAAGCCGCTCGAGGAGGCGCTGGCGGATCACCCGGCCCGCGCCGGTCTGGCCGAGCTGCGGGAGCAGGTCGTGAGCGCTCTTCAGGATGTGCGCCGGCTCGCCGTCGAGCTTCGTCCATCCGTGCTTGACGACTTCGGCGTCGTGGCAGCGCTGGAGCGGCTGGCGGAGACGTTCGGTGAGCAGACGGGCATCCGCGTCGACTTTCATTCCGCGCTGGGAGAGGCGCGACTGCCGAGCGACGTCGAGACTGCCCTCTACCGTGTCGTGCAGGAGTCGTTGACCAACATCGCCAAACATGCCAATGCGCACAATGTGAGCGTCTCGGTCGCACGCAGGGACAACGCCGTGGCGGCCACGATCGAGGACGACGGGGCCGGCTTCGATCCGCGGTCCGTGCGCGAGGACGGGATCGGCCTCACCGGCATGCGCGAACGCCTCGCGCTCATCGACGGCCGCCTCCACGTCGAGTCCCGACGAGGTGTCGGGACGACGATCGTCGCCGAGGTGCCCGCCGCGTGAGCATCCGGGTGCTCATCGTCGACGACCACGCCGTGGTTCGGAGCGGGCTGCGGCTCCTCCTCGAAGCAGAGAAGGGCATCGAGCCGGTCGGCGAGGCCGGCAGCGCCCGTGACGCGGTGTTCCAGGCGCGCGCGATGAAGCCTGACGTGATCCTGCTCGACATCGTCATGCCCGACCGGACCGGCCTCGACGTGCTCCCACAGCTGAAGCACGAAAACCCCGAGACGAAGGTGCTCGTCCTGTCGATGCAGGACGAGCCGCGATACGTGCGCGAGGCCTTCGCGGCGGGCGCGAGCGGGTATGTGCTCAAAGAGGCCGCCGACACAGAGGTCGTCGCAGCAGTGCGCGAGGTCGCCGCAGGCGGCCGCTACGTCAATCCCGAGCTCGGCGCGAGGCTGGTGGCCGCAGACGCCGAGGCCGAGCGGCTCAAGGAGGAGGATCCGCTCTCCGACCGCGAACGGGAGGTGCTGCGGCTGCTCGCTCTCGGCCATACGAACCAGGAGATCGCGAAGGAGCTCTACATCTCCGTGCGCACGGCCGAGACGCACCGCGCGCACATCATGCAGAAGCTCAGGCTGCAGAC
>DASSLB010000022.1:0-2552 GCA_035689945.1 Gaiellaceae bacterium
ACGCCGACGACGTCGACATCGGGCACGAGGCGACCGTCTCGAAGATCGGCGAGGAGCAGCTCTTCTATCTCATGTCGCGCGGCCTGACCGAGGCGGAGGCGAGCGCGATGATCGTGAGCGGCTTCGTCGAACCGATCACCAAAGAACTCCCCCTCGAATACGCCGTCGAAATGAACCGGCTGATCCAACTCCAGATGGAAGGCTCCGTCGGTTGATCGTCGAGCGCACCGACTTCATCTCGGTGCCGGTCACGGACATGGAACGGGCGAAGCGCTTCTACGGCGAGACGCTCGGCTTGCCGGAGATCGAGCACCCGGAGCAGGGCTTCCCCGAGTACCAGCTCGGCGAGAACGTCAGCCTCTACCTCCTGCAGCTTGAGAACATCGGGCAGACGTTCACCGGGCCGCATTCGGGCTCGATCGCGCTGCGCGTGCCCGACGTCGAGGCGGCGCAGAAGGAGCTCGAGGCGAAGGGCGTCACGTTCGAGTTCGACGAGAGCCCGTTCGACACAGGCGTCTGCCACATGGCGATCTTCAAGGACCCGGACGGCAACCAGCTGATGCTCCACCGGAGGTACGCGCCACATGAGTCGTAGCGACGCGCTCGCCGCCTACGAGAAGCTGCCGATCCCGGATACGACCGAGGAGCACTGGCGCTTCACGAACCTGCGCGACTTCGATCCCGAGGCGTTCGCGGGCGCGGCGTCGGCGGAGATCGAGACGATGCTCGATCTCGACGTCGCCGGCTTCGCGACGGTCACCGCCGACGGGATCGAGATCGAGAAGGCGCCCGAGGGCGTCACGTTCGAGCCGCTCCCCGAGGAGCACGAGCGCCTCTACTCGCTCGTCGGCTGGGACGAGAAGTTCGCGGCCCACAACGCCGCGATGTGGAAGCACGGTCTGCTCGTCGTCGTCCCGAAGGGCCTCGAGCTCGAGCAGCCGCTGTACGTCCGCATCTCGGCGACCGGCCAGACGTTCTGGCGGCTCGTCGTCGTGGTCGAGGAGGGTGCGCGCGCGTCGCTGATCGAGGAGTACGCGTCGCCGAGCGTCGACACCGAGGCCTACTCGAACGCGGTCACGGAGCTCTTCGTCGAGCCGGCCGCGAAGCTCGAGTACGTCTCCCTGCAGAACCTCTCGCGCGAGACGTGGCACTTCGCGTCGCACCACGCGCGCGTCGAGCGCGACGCCGAGCTCGACTGGGTCGCCGGCGGCTTCGGCTCGAAGAAGGGCAAGACGCGGATCCAGAACGACCTCTCGGGGCGTGGCGCCACCTCGCGCGTGACGGGCGCGTACTTTGCCGACGGCACGCAGCACCTCGACTACGACACGTTCCAGGAGCACATCGCGCCCGACTGCGAGAGCGACTTCGCCTTCAAGGGCGCGCTGCGGGACGATGCGACGGCGGTCTGGCGCGGGATGATCCGCGTCGAGAAAGACGCGCAGAAGACGAACGCGTACCAGGAGTGCCGCAACCTGATGCTGAGCCCGACGACGCACGCCGTGCCGATCCCGGGTCTCGAGATCCTCGCGAACGACGTGCGGTGCACGCACGCAGCGACGGTCGGGCGGGTGAACCGGGAGGACATGTTCTATTTGATGTCGCGCGGGCTTCCGCGGTTCGAGGCCGAGCGGCTGATCGTGCGCGGCTTCTTCCAGGAAGTGCTCGACCGGATCGACCTCGAGCCGGTGCGTGACGCGGTCACGGCCGCGCTTGAAGCGCGGATCCCGCAGGCGTAGCAGCCAAGGGCGTCTGCTCGGCGAGAACCTTCGCCTTGTCTTGCGGGCCCGGCCGTCTGGACGGAAGAAACGCGGCCTAAACCTCGTGGGCCGATGACGATTCAGCGGATTCCCTGATGTAGCCCCGGCTGGGGAGCCCGTAGCGTCGGCGAGGAAGGGAGGTGAAACAAACTGTGTTCACGTATGCGCACTTGTTCACCCTGACGCCCGAGGGCCATGAGACTCTCGACAAGGCGCCCGAGTTCCTCGAGAAGTTCAAGGAGCTGATCAAGGAGGAGGACGGCGTCCTGAAGGAGATCTTCGCGATCATGGGGCCGTGGGACTTCTTCGCGCTCGTCGAGTATCCGGACAACGCCGCCGCATTCCGCGCGCTGGCGAAGATCGGCAAGCTCGAGGTGATCAAGACCGAGACCTTCCCGTTCGAGAAGGTCGACGTCTTCGTCAAGTCGCTCGTTTAGAGCGAGACCGACCGGAGGGCCGACTGCAGCGGCCCCGCCCGGTCTTCTAGCCGCGAACGAGCGGCTTGTACTTGATCCGATGCGGCTCGAGCGCGTCCGGTCCGCGCGTCTCCTTCATCCACTCGACGTACTCGGCCCACGAGCCCTCGTGCCAGATCGTCTCGCTGTTCCCCTCGAACGCGAGGATGTGCGTCGCGACGCGGTCGAGGAACCAGCGGTCGTGCGTGATCACGACGGCGCAGCCGGCGAACTCGAGCAGCGCCTCCTCGAGCGCGCGTAACGTGTCGACGTCGAGGTCGTTCGTAGGCTCGTCGAGGAGGAGGACGTTGCCGCCCGAGCGCAGGAGCTTCGCGAGGTG
>DASSLB010000023.1:0-3515 GCA_035689945.1 Gaiellaceae bacterium
CCCCTAGTTCTGAGCTTAGGAGCGGCCTATCCTGGATTGGGGCGGGTTTCAGGTACCCCCCTTCCCTGCGGCCCGTCCCTATCACGGGGCAACGCTAGGCCCATCCGTCCCAGGATTCTCGGCCCATTCCTCGCAGGCCGGTGAGGGAGGGGCCGCACGACCGGCCCCTCCGTGGCTGATTCGTGCCTAGCGGGCCGGCTTGTAGGAGACCTGCACGTTGAAGCTCATGCCGGGAGGCGTCGGTACACCGAACAGCTCGAGGAGCGGCCGATGCACCGTGAACGCAACGATGCCGGTGCTGCCGGAGATCGGGTTGGTCTCCGTCTGACCGCGGAAGCTGTCAGTCTCCGTACCCGTGGCATAGAAGGTTGGCAGCCCGCCGTTCTCAGGATCAGGCGCGATCCACCAGGTGTCGATGTCGTACGAGCTGTGGCCGGCTCCGCTGAAGCCGCCACCGTGACCGCAGAAGGCGAACTGGCCGTCGCCGCCAGTGCCGCTCATCCCGTCAGGTGCCGCGTTATCAAGCTCCAGCCAGCCCCAGAAGCCGCCAAGATCGCTTCCACAGAGCGAGCGGTTGTCGCAGTTGAACGACAGACCCACCTGATAGACGCCCATGTGCCCGTCGCCACCGTAGGCGCCAGCCGAGCCAATCCCGATAACCAACAGCACGGTCGCCGTGGCCATGACGGACACAAGCAGAAGAACCTTCCGCATTCGGTACTTCCCCCTTCTCCCCTGAGATCGCGCGCAAGGCCCGCAGCCCTACGCTTGGTTTCGGGCTGAGCCTATATCGGTCTACGTTGGAGCGACAACCAACCGAACGGCTAGTTCAGGTTCTTAGCACCAGCCGAGCATCGCGCCGAGTTGCCGGAACTCGTCGAGCGTGAACCGGTCGAGCCACCATTGCCTTAGCCTCTCCCGCTCTCGCGCGTCAGGTGGTCTCGGTGATGTCGCTCGACGTGTACGGCACGTCCTGATCGACGAGGCCGAAATCGACTACGAGGAGGTGCTGGCGTGAGCCGCATGGACGAGATCATCGAGGCCGTGTGGAATCTCGCGCACGAGGTCGATTCCCTGCCCGACGAGAGCGTGACCGCCTCTGGCCGTTGGTCGACCGGGTCGCGGTTCTCGCGAATGCGAAGGCTCAGGTTGTGTCTCTCGCGGCCGTTCGTGACCGGACGGTGCACACCGCGGTGCCCCCATCCGAGAGATGAAAACCCCGGATTAGCAAGCGCGTTCGATGCCGGCCAGGCGCACTAGCCGCTAGCGGCGCCAGATGTCCGCGACGGTGCGGACGGTCGCGCGGTCGAAGCCGTCGAAGTGCAGCCGCACATCGTCTTCGGCGGGGACGTGCGCCAACCGGTCGTGCGCCAGTCCCCAGGCATCGACCAGTTCGACGATACGGCGAGCGTTGCGCTCGTGTCTCGCGAGCTCGACCTCATCGTCCAGCCGTCGCGTTCGCGGTGAGAGTGTCGCCATCGGTTGCTCCCTCCGTCTCGAATAGACGGAGCAAGCATCGCACCATCCATCACGAATGTCATCGGGAAAAACCGCAAGCCTTTGCGCATCACGCGACGGGTGCGAGCTCCGCGCCGAGGCCGAGAAGCAGACCGTCATCCGAGACCGCCGCACTCGTCGTGAGGAAGAGGACGACGCCGTCGCGCGGGGCGCGGATTTCCTCCTGGACTTGTCCATGGAGGGTCCTTACGCGTCCGAGCAGTTGGCCACCGGCCACCTCGTCGCCGGCGCCGACGACAGCTTCCCAGAAGCCAGCCCCACGGCAATGCAGCCAGTCGAACGCTCCGACGAACCGCATGTCCACGCGCGGAGGAGAGACCGGCCCGGGCAGCATCTCGAGCGAGCGAAGTGCATTTCGGGTTCCTTCGACGAGAAGCTCGACCGCGACCGGATCGAGTTGGCCGCATCCTCCGGCCTCGGCGATGATCGCGGGGATTCCGGCCTGGGCGGCCGCGCTACTGGTCAGGCCCGCGAGCCCGCCGTGCGATTCTTCACGGACGACGTAGGGCAGCCCGAACGCAACGGCCAACGCCCGCGCGCGCTCCTCGACGGGCGAAGCTTCGTAGATCGCGAACGGCTCCAGCGCCTCGACGAGGTCGCCGCCGTGGAGATCGATCAGCACGTCGGCAGGCGCGATCAGCTTGTCGAAGATTGAGCGTGCGAGAGCGTCCGTGTACGTCCCGTCGTACGTGCCTGGGAAGCACCGGTTGAGGTTCTTCCCGTCCTCGGGGACGACGAACGGCGAGCGCTGCCGGAATGACTGCATGCTCACGACGGGGACGGCCGTGACCGACCCTTCGAGCTCGCTGGTGTCGAGCTCGTTCATGAAGCGGATGACGGCCGCTATCGAGGAGTACTCGCAGCCGTGGACGCCGCCGATCAGCGTGACGCGTGGGCCGTCACGCTCGCCGTGCGCCTCGAAGGTCGGGTGCTCGAGATCGGCCAGTCGTGGATCGGAGAAGACGATGGTCTTGCGCTTCACCATGCGGGCATTCTCTCGCGGGGGAGACCGAAAGCGCTGGGAACCTCGAACGGCCGGGGAGTAGACCTCGACCGGGTTACGAAGTAGAAGACGACTCGGCGGCGCGGGTTGCGTCATCGACGGCGAGATCCTCTTGCGGCGGTTTGCTCCGTCAGGGCGTTTCGCAAGACATTCGGCGCGACCCGCTGCCATGCCTCGCAGACGCAGCCGCTGCGGCAGAGGAAGGGCCCGCTCCTGGCGGCCCTTCCTCTATCGCCGCCTAGTTAGCCTCCCCGCCCGTGCGCCGCTACGTCCGCAGCCTCGATCCGCGCTTGCCGCGCGACGTATACGTGCTCGAGATCGGGGCGCTCGTCAACGCGTTCGGGAACGGCGTCGTGCTCCCGTTTCTCCTCATCTACCTCCACAACGTCCGCGGGATTCCATTCGGGCTCGCCGGCAGCGCAGCGGCGGTGCAGTCGGCGGCGGCACTCGCCAGCAGCTTCCTCGGCGGGACGCTCTCCGACCGTGTGGGCCCGAAGCGCGTGCTGATGGGCGCGCTCGTGGTGATGACGGTCGCCTTCGCGCTCATGCCGCTGATCCGGACGGCATGGGAGGCGTTCGCCGTCTACACGCTCTGGGGCATCGGTAGCGGCTCGTTCTGGCCGTCGCAATCGGCACTCCTCGCCGGCATGACGCCGGCTGTCCGCCGCGCTCCGGCCTATGCGCTCCAGCGACTCGCGATGAACGTCGGCGTCGCGCTCGGCGGCGTCGTCGCGGGACTGATCGCCTCGGTGGCTCGCCCGGGCACGTTCACCGTCCTCTTCGTGATCAACTGCGTGACCTTCGTCGGGTACATGGCGATCCTCGCGCGCGTCCGCGCACCCGCGCTGCACGAAGGGCACCTCGGGGGCAGCTGGCGCGTCGTCTTCCGCGACCGCGTCTTCACCGCCTACACGCTGCTCAACGCCGCGTTTATGACGGCCGCGATCTCGCTCGTCGTCGAGCTGCTGCCGGCGTTCGGCAAGAACATCACGCA
>DASSLB010000024.1:0-28788 GCA_035689945.1 Gaiellaceae bacterium
CTCCGCAGCGCGGTCTCGATGCATTCCGAGCGCGCCGACCGCGCCGGGATCGCGCTCGCGCTCACAACCGACCCCGCGGAGATCAGGATCGCCGCCGATGAACGGCGCGTCCGCCAGGTCGTCTTCAACCTGCTCTCGAACGCGGTCAAGTTCACACCGGCGGACGGCCGCGTCGACGTCTCCGCCCGCCTCGACGACGGCCACGTCGAGATCGCGGTTGCAGACACCGGCCGAGGGATTCCGGAAGAAGACCTCGAGACGATTTTCGAAGAGTTCGAGCAGACTGCCGACGGCAAGCAGGCCGAGGGCACCGGGCTGGGGCTCCCGCTCTCTCGCAAGCTCGTGGAGCTTCACGGCGGCCGACTCTGGGTCGAGAGCGAGCCCGGCCATGGCAGCACGTTCCGCTTCACCCTCCCCGCGCGAGAGGAGGCGAAGGTTTGATGGAGATGGCGCCGGAGGCCGTCCAGGTGGAAACGCCGAAGCGCCGCCTGACGACCGAGAACCGCCTCGTCCGCGCGGTGGGACGCGTGCCGCTGCCACTCGGCGCGAAGCTGATCGCCGGCTTCGCCGTCGTCGCGGCACTGCTGGTCATCGGGTACGCACTCGGAATCCTCGCGCTGAGCCAATCGAACTCAAACGGCAAGCGACTCCAGAAGCTGCAGGCAACAGAGGCGTACGTGCAGCAGGTCAAGACCGACGCCAACCAGCTTCTCGGATTCGTCGCCTCCTGCGGCGGCGGAGGCGGCGGCGCGGCCGGGGGGACCGGATGCCGCCCAGAGCTTGGCCCGAGCCGGGACGCAGCGGCCGTTCTCGACGGGTTGGTCATTGCTCGTGCAAACCAGCTCATCGAAGAACTCCAGGTGCCGACGCTGACGGTCTCGGCTTCGTCCCTGCCCGGTTCGGTGGTCACGCGTGCCCTCTCCGACCTGAAGGCTTTCCAGCGTGCATACACGCAGGTCAGCCTGCTCGACGCAGAAGGGCAGGACCCGGGCCCCTACATGTCAAAGGCGCAATTCCTGGCATCGAAAATCTTCGGGCGCCTTAACGCGGTCGCGACGAGCATGGGTGCCGAGGCACAAGAGCTGGTTGCCGCAGATCAACGCTCGTTTGCGGACTCGCGAAATCTCTTGCTCGGAGTGGCCGGAGGCAGCCTGTTGCTGGCGCTTGGATTGGGGCTGCTTCTCTCATGGTCGGTGGTTGCCCCGTTGCGCCGCACCGAAGAACGGCTCGCGGAGATCGGGGCGGGCGATTTCTCGCGCCGGCTGGATGTCGCCAATCGAGACGAGATCGGCAGGCTCGCCGCCAGGGTGAACAGCACGAGTGACGAGCTCCAGCGCGTGCACCGCGAGCTGGAATCGGCGAGCCGGCACAAGTCGGACTTCCTGGCGACGATGTCGCACGAGCTCCGCACGCCGCTGAACGCGATCATCGGCTTCAGCGAGGTCCTGCACGAGCAGATGTTCGGCGAGCTGAACGAGCGTCAACTGGCCTACGTCAACGACGTACTCGACGCCGGCAAGCACCTGCTCTCGCTGATCAACGACGTGCTCGACCTCGCCAAGATCGAAGCCGGGCACATGGAGCTCCAGCTCTCCGAGGTCTCGATTCCCGACGTTCTGCGCAGTGCGGTCTCGATGCACGCCGAGCGCGCGAGCCGCGGCGGCCTCGAGCTCGCACTCCAGACCGAGCCCGAGGTGATCACGATCACCGCCGACGAGCGCCGTGTCCGTCAGGTCGTCTTCAACCTCCTCTCGAATGCCGTCAAGTTCACTCCATCCGGGGGACAGATCGACGTGTCCGCCCGCCAGGAGAACGGAAGCGTGGAGATCGCGGTCGCCGATACCGGCCCCGGAATCGCAGCTGACGACCTCGAGGCCATCTTCGAGGAGTTCGAGCAGACGACAGCAGGCAAGCAGGCCGAGGGCACCGGCCTCGGACTCCCCCTCTCCCGCAAACTCGTCGAGCTCCACGGCGGCCGCCTCTGGGCCGAAAGCGAGCCCGGCCATGGCAGCACGTTCAGGTTCACCCTTCCCCTCAACCAGGAGGTCTCTTGAGTCAGCTGATCCTGATCGTCGACGACAACGAGAACAACCGGAAGCTCGCGCGCGACGTGCTCGAGTACGCCGGCTTCAGCACGATCGAGGCGACAGGCGGGGTCGAAGGAGTCGCGATGGCGATGGAGCAGAACCCGGCCCTCGTGCTTATGGACATCCGCATGCCGGATCTCAGCGGAACCGAGGCGCTGAAGCTGCTGCGTGAGGACTCCCGGACAGCGGAGATCCCGATCGTCGCCCTTACCTCGTCGACGATGCGGGGCGACGAGGAGCGCTTCATCGCCGAGGGCTTCGACGGCTACCTCGCGAAGCCGATCAGCGTGCGCGAGTTCCCCGACCAGGTACGGGCGTTCCTGAGATGAGCACCGAAGCCGAGATCACGCCGCGGATCCTCGTCGTCGACGACCTGCCAGCGAACGTGCGGCTGCTCGAGGCGGTTCTCGAGCCGGCGGGCTTCTCGGTCAGTTCCGCCTCATCCGGGCCGGAAGCGCTCGACCTCGTCGCGAGCGAACTTCCCGACCTCGTCCTCCTCGACGTCCAGATGGCCGGCATGAACGGCTACGAGGTCTGCCGCCGGATTCGCGAGAACGAGGCGACGGAGCTGATCCCGGTCGTGATGGTTACCTCGCACGACAGCGAAGCTCGCATCGACGGCATCCGGGCCGGCGCCGACGACTTTGTCACGAAGCCGTTCGATCACCAGGAGCTGCTGCTCCGCGTCCGGTCTCTCGTGCGGATCAAGCGCTACCACGACACCATTCGCGCCCAGGCCGCCGAGCTCTCCGAGTTGAACCGGACGCTCGAGGCTCGTGTCGCCGAGCAGGTGGACGAGCTCAGCAAGATGGCGCGGCTGCGACGGTTTCTCTCTCCGACCCTCGCCGAGGTCGTGATGGAACGCGGAGACAGCGTGCTCGAGAGCCACCGGTGCGAGCTCGCGGTCCTCTTCGCCGACCTGCGGGGCTGGACGGACTTCAGCACCGGCACCGAGCCCGAGGAGGTGATGGCCGTCGTCGGCTCCTACCACGCCGCCGTGGGTGAGCTCATCGTCAAGTACGAGGCGACGGTCGGCTGGTTCGCCGGCGACGGGCTCATGGTCTGGTTCAACGA
Source organism: Gaiellaceae bacterium (assembly GCA_035689945.1). Taxonomy (GTDB): domain Bacteria; phylum Actinomycetota; class Thermoleophilia; order Gaiellales; family Gaiellaceae; genus Palsa-739. The sequence goes on from DASSLB010000024.1 coordinate 3,162, forward strand.
CCCGATCCCCTGCGACGACCCGGCGGCGCGCGCGGTGCGGATGGCAATCGACATGCGGGAAGCGATGTCGGCCCTCACGGCCACGTGGCGGAAGCGCGGCCACGAACTGGACTTCTCCATCGGGGTCGCGCTCGGCTACGCGACGATCGGCCGCATCGGCTTCGAGGGTCGCTACGACTACGGCGCCGTGGGCAGCGTCCTCAACCTCGCCTCACGGCTCTGCGACGCTGCCGAACCGGGGCAGATCGTCGTCAGCCGGCGAGTGCTGTCCGAAGTGGAGGAGCTCGTCGAGGCGAAGCCGCTCGGCGGGCTCGAGCTCAAGGGCTTCGGGAGGCCGATCGAGGCCTTCGCGGTGGCCGGCTCGGTGCCCGTGGCCTCCTAGAGCCCGAGCCGCTCCAGCGTCGCGGCGTCGCGACGCCAACTCGGTCGCACCTTGACCTTGAGCTCGAGGAAGACTGAGTGGCCGAGCAGAGCCTCGATCTCGGGCCTCGCCCGCGTGCCGATGTCCTTCACGAGGGCGCCGCCCTTGCCGACCACGATCTGCTTCTGTGACTCCGTCTCGACCAGGATCGACGCGCGCACGACCTTGTCCTCGATCTCCTCCACCTCGACCGAGATCGCATGCGGGACCTCGTCGCGCGTCAGCCAGAGCGCCTTCTCGCGGATCAGCTCGGCGAGCTGGTGCTCGAGAGAGAGATCGGTGCGCTGCTCCTGGGGGAAGTAGAGCGGCCCCTCGGGGAGCAGGCCGACGAGCTCGTCGCGCAGCTCCGAAACGCCGTCTCCGGTCTTCGCGCTCACCGGGTGCAGAGCGTGGAAGGGCCCGAGCTTCGCGGCCGAGTTCATCTGCGTGGCGATGTGGCCCGCCTTGAGGCGATCCACCTTGTTCAGCGCGATCACGACGGGGACGCCGAGCTCGAAGACGCGTGAGGCGATGAAGCGGTCGCCGGCGCCGATCCGCTCCCGCGCCGAGAGCACGAAGACGACGGCTTCGACCTCCTCGAATGCCGCGTCGACCGTGTGCTGCATCCGTTCGGTGAGCGCGTCGAGCGGGCGCTGGAAGCCTGGGAGGTCGGCCAGCACGAGCTGGTAGCCGTCGCCGTTCGCGATTCCGAAGATGCGTCGCCGGGTCGTCTGCGGCTTGTCGGAGACGATCGCGACCTTCCCGCCGCAGATCGCATTCACGAGCGTGGACTTGCCGACGTTGGGACGGCCGGCGATCGCGACGATGCCCGACCTCACAGCTCCACCTGCATCACCGGAAGCGTTCGTCCCCACTCGCTCGTCACCGCGCCGACGGTCGCGGCACCCATGCGCTCGTAGAAGCCGACCGCGTTCGGATCAGCCTCCCAGCGCAGCGCGTGAGCGCCGGCCGCGCGCGCCTCGTCGGCGGCATGGCGGAAGAGCGCTGTTCCGATCCCGGTTCGGATCGCGGCCGGCTCGACCCAGAGGTCGTCGAGCTCACAGACCCCGTCTTCCGGCTGACGCAGGGCGGCCCAGGCAACGATCTCGCCTCCCAGCTCCGCCACCCAGATCTCGCGGGCGAAATCGAGCCTGGCTGCCCAGCTGCGGACACGCTCCAGGTCGTAGCCCCAATGTGCCTTCGACTCGAAGGTCAGGTCCCGAAGCCGCTCGTGATCGGCCTGCGTCGCCGGCCGCACATGCGGCTCGGTCATCGTTCCGGTGGATCCCACGTGTCCGGCAGCAGCGCGTCGGCGGCGTACTCGGCGATCGACCCGTCGGCTCTGCGGAACCAGACCCGGTCGAACCGCCACTCGTGGAGCCACTGACGGCAGCCGCCGCACGGCGATGCCGTGATCGCGATCGCCTCTATGTCTCCCGGCCGCAGGCCCTCGCTCGCCGCCTTCGCGATGGCGGAGCGCTCCGCGCAGATGCCGAGCGGATAGGCCGCGTTCTCCACGTTGGCACCCGCGAAGACGCGCCCGTCGCGCGTGAGCACGGCGGCGCCGACGAGGTACTTGGAATACGGCGCATACGCCTTCTTCGAGACCTCGTCTGCATGTGCGAGAAGCTCGTCCGCGGTCACGCCGATCCTCCGTGCAGAAAGAGGCCGTTGCCGGTCAGTCGCAGGTCGAGCTCGAATCCGAGCTCTGCCACGCGCTCGGCCAGCTCGTTCGGCTGCCAGAAGCGCTTGACGATTGTGAACTCGCGCCCGTCCGCGAGCTGCCGCACCTGAAGCTCGCCGTCGCCGACGGCCTCCGGAGGACCGCTGTCGATCAGAAATACGCGACCGTCCGGCCGCAGCGCCGACCGGACGAGTGCCCAGAACTCGGCGAACCGGTCCTCCGGCACGTGCGAGAGCCAGAAGGAGAAGAAGACGACGTCGAACTGCTGCGGCGGGCGCCAGCTGAAGATGTCCGCCACGACGAGCTCGGCCGCCGGCGTGTTCAGCGCCAGCGTCTCGGCATTCGCGTCGACCGCGACCATGCGATTCGCGGTCGGCACGAGCCTGCGCGTCCAGATCCCGGTCCCCGCGGCGAGCTCCAGGACGTCGCCGCGCGGAGCAAAGCTGCGCAGGCGCTCCTCCAGCTCGGCGACGTCGAGGAGCCACCGCCGCTCATGCTCTGCGTCCCGCGTGTAGCGGCCGCGCCTGTACCACCAGTCGTCGTACTCGGGCGCGCGCTCTGCGTAGTAGCGCATCTGCTCGGCGAGGACGTCGCTCATCCGACCACCTGGAAGACGACGAGGGTGACGAGCGCGCCGAGCGCGCCGCCGTACATGACCTCGAGCAGCGAGTGGATCCCCGACTCGACCCGTGTCTGCGCGACGAGCAGCGCCATGATCAACGTCACCGCCGAGACGACAAAGCGGTGGTGGTCGCCGATCAGGTACGTGACGGCAACCCAGCCGGCGAAGGCAATCGCGGCGTGGCCCGACGGAAGCCCGCCGCGCAACGGCGTGCCGCGTCCCGTCCACGCCTTGGTCGCGATCACGAGCAGCACGACGACGAAGAGCGCCACGAGCGTGATGTCCGCCGGCGCGTCCCGAACGCGGTCGAGCCCGTTGGTGGCGCGCTGGCCGACCGCGCTCTGGAAGACGAGGAAGCCCACGGCCACCGCGGTGACCGAGGCGATCAGCACGGCGCCGGCGGCGATGTCCTTCGCCAGCTTCGCGTTGGGATCGAAAGACGTCGTCGAGACGTCGATCACGCCTTCGATCGCGGTGTTCAGCATCTCCGCGACGAGGACGAAAGCGATCGCGAGCACGAGCGCGATCAGCTGGAGCCGCGACACGCCGGCCGCGATCGCGCCGGCGAAGACGACAATGGCGGCGAGGAAGTGGATCCTGAGATTCCGCTGCGTGCGGAGGACATGGATGACGCCCTCGACCGCGTAGTTGAAGCTCTCGAGGAGCGACGGCGCACGGCCGGGGGCCGGCGGCGGCGAGCGGCGAGCGGGCTGCTCCTTCTCCGGGTCGCGCGGCAAAGGCGTGACGGTCACGCTGCGTACACCGCCTCACGTGCCTCCATCTCGGGGCCATGGTCGTAACCGACGAGGTGAAGAAGCGCATGGATCAGCGGCGCGCGCCACTCGGTGCCGACCACGTCAGGGCAGACGACGACGTCGCCAAGCTGGCGCGGCATGCCTCCGGGCAGCGCGGCGAGCCCGTCGATCGGGAAGGCGAGCGCGTCGGTCGCCTCGTCCACACCGAGATGCTTCTGCTTGAGGGACCGGCTCTCCTCCGGCCCGACGAACGCGAGCCCGAGCTCGCCCGAGCCGACGCCTTCGCCTGCCAGCACCGAGCGCGCGAGCTCGACTACGGCCGCTTCGTCCACCGCGGCGCCCGAACGGTTGACGACTTCGACCTCGATCAACGGCTCCGCTGGGTCCCGGTCTGCTCGGCGTGCCGCTTGTACGCCTCGACGATTCGCTGCACGAGCTTGTGGCGTACGACGTCCTGATGGCTGAACTCGACGAAGGCGATGCCGTCGACGGTCGACAGGATCTCGCGCACCTGGATCAGCCCCGAGGCCTGCTCGCGCGGAAGGTCGACCTGCGTGACGTCGCCGGTGACGACCATCTTCGAGCCGAAGCCGAGCCGCGTCAGGAACATCTGCATCTGCTCCGGCGACGTGTTCTGCGCCTCGTCGAGGATGACGAAGCTGTCGTTGAGCGTGCGGCCACGCATGAATGCGAGCGGAGCGACCTCGATCGTGCCGCGCTCCATAAAGGCGTTGAGCTTCTCCGGGTCCATCGTGTCGTACAGCGCGTCGAAGAGTGGCCTCATGTACGGATCGACCTTCGCGAGCACGTCGCCGGGAAGGAAGCCGAGCCTTTCGCCCGCCTCGACCGCGGGGCGCGTGAGGATGATCCGGCCGACCTGGCGCTCCGACAGCGCTGCCACCGCAAGCGCGATCGCCAGGTACGTCTTGCCAGTGCCCGCGGGGCCGATGCCGAAGGTGACGGTGCAGTCGCGGATCGCATCGACATAGCGCTTCTGGGTCACCGTCTTCGGCGTGATCTGCTTGCCGCGGTGCGACCAGACGACGTCCGCGAAGATCTCGTGCACGTCTTCGGCCTGGTCGATCGCGCTGAGGATCGCGTCCACGGTTCCGGCCCCTACCTCCTGGCCTCCCTCGACGAGCTCGACGAGCTCCTCCACGACAGCCTGAGCCTCGGCCACCTTCATGTCCTCCCCCGCAAGCGTGACCCGGTTGCCACGCAGGTTTACGGTGCAGCCGAGCCGGTCGCGGAGCGCGTCGAGCACGCCGTCGCCGATACCGGCGAGCTCTGCGGCAACCTCATTCGAGACGTCCAGAACGGTCTGCACGCGATCAGTGTAGGAGGCGGGGCGGGCCGAAAAGGGTTCGTGGCGAGGGTCACGAACGTGACTCCATCGGCTTCATGCGCTAGCGTCTCGGACTCGGGTCGTCTCTCGAACGCCGTTACCTATGCGACGTCACGGTCTCGTCCTCCTCTGCACGCTCAGCCTCGCTTCGCTCGCGGCGACGATGGCATGGGCGCGCTCGACCCCGCAGATCCGTGCGCAGCAGGCGCACGAGAAGGCCGTGCTCGCGCAGGTGAACCAGATCGGCCAGCACCTCCAGGCGGTCGAGGATCAGGCCTGGAACGCGAAGCAGCGGCTCAATCTGGTCAAGCGGAGCTTGCGGCAGAACGCGTACCGGCTCCAAATCGCAAAGGGGAACTTCCACGCCTCGCAGCAGCGGGTCATGCAGCGCCTCTACTCGCTCTACGTGAACGGCTCCCCGACCGCCGTCGACGTGCTCGCCGGTGCGAAGAGCCTGTCGGAGATCATCGATCGCGCCGAATCGGCGCAGGTGCTGTCGAACCAGGATGCGGCACTGGGCCAGCAGGCACTCAGCTTCGAGCATTCGGTGCAGCAGCGTGAGCGGCAGCTCCAGCAGCTGAAGAGCACGCGCGAACAGGCGCTGTCCGAGCTCGAGACGAAGCAGCGGATGGTCGCCTCGGAGCTCGCGCAGCAGAAGCGCCTCCTCGCGTCGATCCACACGACGATCCAGCATCTCCAGCAGCAGGAGGCCGAGCGGGAGCGCAGGGCACAGGCCGCCGCCCAGGCGCGACTGAGGGCACAAATCGCGGCTCAGCAGGCGGCGGCAGCTCAGGCCGCGGCAGCGGCAGCGGCGCAGGGTTCGCAGTCGCAGCCGTCGGACGGGGTCGTGTCGCCGCCGGTCGACATCCCGGTGGCGAACTCCGGCGTTGGTCATCCGCAGGCGGCGCAGATCGCGCTCCGGTATCTCGGCGTTCCCTACGTCTGGGGCGGTTCGAGCCCGAGCGGCTTCGACTGCTCCGGTCTAGTGATGTACGTCTACGCCCAGCTCGGGATCTCGCTTCCGCACTACACCGTTGCGCAGTGGAACGCAACGCTGCCGATCTCGACCTCGCAGATGCAGCCCGGCGACCTCGTCTTCTTCGACGGCCTCGGGCATGTCGGCATCTACATCGGCGGCGGACAGTTCGTGCACGCGCCGCACACGGGCACCGTCGTCCAGATCTCTTCGCTCTCGGGCTACTACGCGAGCAACCTCGTCGGCGCCCGCCGCGTGCCGTAGCTCGCGAGGCTGGCGCTTCGCTCGATCGGACAACGGACCTGTTCCCGATGGTTCAAGTGTTCGTTGCCGGCCGCGAGCCATGCCTTCGGCGTGCCGAAGGCACGTTGCGTGAGTGTTACGGAGCGCGGACCCTTTGGGAACGGCGATCGGAAGCGCAGTGCGGTTCTTCCCCGCCCGCGCGCAGCGCTTCACACGGTTCCGCTAAGCGAGCTTTTCCCGGACGATCTGGCTGACCTGCGAGCCGTCGGCGCGGCCGGCAATCTGCGGCATGACGTCGGCCATCACGCGGCCTAGGTCGGCCATGCTCGTGGCCCCCACCTCGGCGATCACGTCGTCCACGATCTCCTCGATCTCGTCCTCGGAGAGCGGATCCGGCATGAACTCCTCGAGGATCTCGAGCTCCCGCTCCTCCGCCTCCGCCTGTTCCTCACGCCCCCCGCTGCGGAACGCCTCGGCCGCCTCGACCCGACGCTTCCGCTCCCGCTGTAGCACCTGGAGCTCTTCCTCCTCGCTCAGCGGTCGTTGCAGCTCCTTCTGGGAGTTCTTGAGCGCGTTGAGGATGAGGCGCAGCGCGTCGCGACGCTCCGCGTCGCGTGCGCGCATCGCATCCTTCAGCTCGTCGTCGATCTCCTCGATCAAGCTCACGCCCAGCCGCCTTTGATGTGCCAGTGGAGGTGGAAAACCGTCTGGCCCGCGCTGGGGCCTACGTTGACCTCGACACGGTAATCCGTCAACCCCTCGCGTGCAGCGACGTCGGCGGCAAACTCGAGCATCCGCTTCACTTCGTCAGCCGGGAACTCGCCGATCTCCCGGAACGAGTCGATGTGGCGCTCCGGCAGCACTAGGAGGTGCACCGGCGCCTGCGGGTGGATGTCGCGGATCGCGACGAAGCCGTCGGCAGCGGCCACGTGGTCGCCCTCGCGATAGAGCGTGCAGAAGAGACAGTCCTCAGGCAGCGAGGATCCCCTCCTCCGAGACCGCAGCGCCACGGACGCCGATCAGCTCTCCGACGGCGGCCGATTCGGGCACGAGCCACGGTGAGTAGTCGTCGCCGTAGCCGCGGCCGGGGCGGTCGACGAGCACCACGTCCTCGCGGCCGACCTTCGAGCGCCAGTGCGCGAGGCACGCCGCGTGCGATGAGGCGCGCAGCCGTGCGCTCCGCTCCTTCTTCACGTGCGGCGGCACGGGATCCTCGGCGGCCGTCCCGGTGCCGGGGCGCGGCGAGTACGGGAAGACGTGCACCTTCGTCAGGCCGGCCTCGGCGGCGACGCGCAGCGTGTTCCCGAACGCCCGCTCGTCCTCCCCGGGGAAGCCGACGATGACGTCGCTCGTGAGGTTGAAGTCATCCCGCAGCGGCTCGAGACGGCGGAGGTAGGTGGCCGTGGAGTAGCGGCGGCCCATCGCGCGTAGGACACGGTCGTCCCCGGACTGGAGCGGCACGTGCAGGTGGCGGCTCGCGGCCGGCGTCTCGCGCAGCGCCCGGAGGAGCTCGTCGTCGACGTGGTTGATCTCGATCGAAGAGAGGCGAAGGCGCTCGAGGCCGGGAATCGCGCCGGCCTCCCGGACGAGCCGCGGCAGGCGGTGGCCGGCGGTGCGATCGCGGTAGCAGCCGAGGTTGATCCCGGTGAGCACGACCTCGCGATGGCCCTGCGCGACCCGGCGACGGATCTCGCCGAGCACCGCGTCGGCCGAGCGGCTGCGCGAAGAGCCGCGCACGAGCGGGATGACGCAGAAACGGCAGGAGAACGAGCAGCCGTCCTGCACCTTGACGAAGGCGCGCACGCGATCGAGGCGCGCATCGGCTTGCGCGCAGCCGATGGCCCCCACGTCTCCCGCAACGAATTCGGGTGTCTCTTCACTGCGGCGGGCGACCACGATCACGTTGTCGGGCAGCCCAGAGAAGGCGTCACCTGCGAGATTCGCGCCGCAGCCGGTGACGTAGACGCGGCGGTGCGTGCGGGCCGCGCGGGCGGCCTCCTTGCGCGACTTCGCGACCGCCTCGTTTGTCACGCAGCACGTGTTCACGACGGCGACGTCGGCAGAGCCGGCGTGCTCCTCATGCCCGTCCGCGAGCAGCCGCTCGCGTACCGCATGCGCGTCGACGTGCGAGACCTTGCAGCCGAGAAACCGGACAGAGAACGTCGTCACGGCCGCAATTCGAGCAGGTCCGCGGCCCAGCCGTCGCGCACACGCCGCGCCACCGTTTGCCAGCCGTCGACCCGTGGCTCATCTCCCTCCAGGTAGCCCGACGTGATCGCGCGCTCGACAGGAAGCCCCGGAACCATTCGCTCGACGACGTCGAGCGCGATGTTCATCACCCCGAGCTGCGAGGGGCGGAACTCCGTCGCGACATCGACCACGACGCCGTTCGCGGTTGCGTTCGACCTCGTCACCTCGAGCGCGACCTCGTCGATGTCCACCGCTGTGATCGGAGCAAAACCGAGCTTCGCCGCGGCGACCGAGAGGACGCCCGAGCCGCAGCCGACGTCGAGCAAGCTCGTCGGCTCGACGTCCTGCAGGAGCTCGAGGCAGAGCCGCGTCGTCGCATGCGACCCGGTGCCGAAGGCGCGGCCCGGGTCGATCACGACCGCGAGCGCGCCGGGGGGCGGCTCCTCCCACGGCGGCCCGATCCAGCAGCGGCCGACCTGGACGCCGTGATGGAAGCCGCGCCAGGCGTCTTCCCAGCCCTCGGCGACGTCCTCGACCTCGACGACGTCGAAGCCGAGCGGCGGCTCGTCGGCGTAGACGGCGAATGCGCCGTCGAGCTCCTCGACGCCCTCAGGGAAGATGTGGAGGAGCAGCACGAGCTCCGCCTCTCCGCCGACGACGACGTATCGCTTCAGCGGAACGCGCTCTTGAGCTTGTCGAAGAGGCCTTCGGAGCGCTCGTACGTATGCTCGTCGGCGCGCTCGTCGAACTCGCGCAGGAGCCGGCGCTGCTCGTCGGTGAGCCGCCGCGGCACGAGGACGTTGACGAGGATCTTCTGGTCGCCGCGACCATGACCCTGCAGGACCGGCATGCCGCGACCGCGCAGGACGACGATCTCACCCGGCTGCGTCCCCGGGGCGAGCTCGAGCTCCTCCTCCCCGTCGAGCGTAGGAACCTGGAGCGTGGCGCCGAGCGCAGCTTCCGTGAAGGTCAGGTCGACGGTCGCGTAGATGTCGTCGCCCTCGCGCACGAAGCGCTCGTCGGGACGGATCCGCACCTCGACGTAGACGTCTCCGGCTCGGCCGCCGACGTGTCCGGCGTGCCCCTCGCCGCTGAGCCGGATGCGCTGGCCGTGATGGATCCCCGGCGGAATCTGCATTTCGACGGATCGCGCCTCGACGACGCGCCCCGCGCCGCGGCACTCGGTGCACGGCTGCTCGATCCTCCGCCCCGAGCCTGCACAGGTCGGGCACGTCTGGGTGCGAACGAACTCGCCGAAGACGCTCCGCGTGACCTGCTGGAGCCGTCCGGTCCCGTCGCAGGTCGAGCAGGTCGTGATCTCGCTGCCCGGTTCCGCGCCGTCTCCGCCGCAATGCGCGCAGGTGACCGCGGCCTCGAACGGCACCTCGCGTGTGACGCCGTGCGCGGCCTCGACGAGATCGATCTCGACCGTCGCCGCGAGGTCGGCGCCGCGGGCGCCTCCACCGCGGGCGCGGCCGCCGAAGAGGACGTCGTCGCCGAAGAAGGCCGAGAAGAGGTCGGCGAGGTTGCCGAAATCGACGTGGCCGGACTGGAAGCCGCCGCTCCGGAGGCCCGCGTGTCCGTAACGGTCGTAGAGATCTCGCGTCTCGCTCTTCGAGAGCACCTCGTACGCCTCTACGACCTCGCGGAAGCGCTCGTCGGCATCCGGAGCCTCGGACACGTCGGGATGGAGCTCACGCGCTAGCTGCCGGAAGGCCCGCTTGATCTCGGTCTCGCTCGCGTCGCGTCCGACTCCGAGCAGCTCGTAGTAGTCGCGGTCGGTCGTCGCCCTGGCTCGGAGGAATGTAGCGGCGGCGTCTGTCGCCGAAACTCAGGCTTCGTCGTAGATCGACTCGACGAAGCGCGACAGCTCGAGCGCGGCCGAGCGGACGGCACCCAGCGCCTTCTCGTAGTCCATCCGCACAGGGCCGACGAGGTTCACGGCGCCGAGCGTGCGACTGACGAGCCCGTAGCAGGCGCCGACGAGCGCGATCTCGGCGAGAGCCGGATGCGCGAGCTCGTGGCCGAGACGCACGAAGGGGCGCTGCGACGCCTCCGGGCGGCCGAGGACGTCGAGCAGGTCCGCCCGTCGCTCGACGAGCTCGAACAGGCTTCGGTAGGCGTCGAGCTCCTCCGCGCGCACCTCGCCCAACAAGTCGGCGGCGCCGCCCACGTACAGCCGCTGCTCTGCCGAGACGAGCTCTGAAAATGCCGGTCGGAGCGCTGCAAGGAACGTCCGCTCTGCGTGACCCAGCCCGGCATCCTCGAACCGGCGCTGAAGCAGGCCCGTTCCGAGCTGCAGCCCCGTCACTGCCTCGTTCAGGTAGTCGCTCGCCCACTGCGCGAGGCCGGCATCGACGGGATCGTCGAAGTGGAAGAGCCGCTTCGAGACGCCGCCCGTGGAGGTGATCACGACGACCATCACGAGCTGCGGCTGCAGGAGCAAGACCTCAACGTGGCGCACCCGAGTCGCCTCGAGCGGCGGCGCCGAGACGAGCGCGAGCAGCCGGGTCACCTGCGAGAGCATCTCGGTCGTCGCCTGCAGCGCGGCCTCGACCTCCGTGCTCGTCGAGGATAGGTCGAGCGGGAAGGCGGCCGGGTGCGGCTCGAGGTGCCCAAGCAGCTCGTCGGCGTAGTAGCGGTAACCGCGCTCCGTCGGTACCCGGCCCGCCGAGGTGTGCGGATGCGCGAGCAGTCCGAGATGTTCGAGCTCCGCCAACTCCGCGCGAACGGTCGACGGCGAGACGCGCAGGTCGGATCGCTCGACGAGCGTCCTCGAGCCGACGGGCTTCCCCGTGCCCACGAACTCCTCGACGACGCGCCGGAAGACCTCCCGCTGCCGTTCGCTCAGTTGCACCGTTTCCTGCATTTGCAGGAGATTTTAGCCGCTGTCTAGGCGAGTATCTCGGCCGTCACCGCGCCGCCGAGGAAGCGGCCGCGTCGGGTGAGCGCGAGCGTCTCCCCGCCGTCGACCGCCAGTCCGAGCATCTCGGCGCGCGCAAGCCCGGTCGCGTCGAGCGACGGGCGAAGTCCGCCGAGCCGCAGTGGCTCGTCGAGCCGCAGGCCGAGCATCACGCGTTCGCGCGCCCGGGTTTGCTCGTCCAGCACCTCGATCTCGCGGTCGTAGTGCCCTCCGAGGTAACGCGCGAGCCTCGGTGTGTTGCGACGGCGTTCGGTGCCGAGCGTCGAGACGGCGCCGAGCCCGATGCCGAGATAGTCGTGCCCGAGCCAGTAGCCGAGGTTGTGCTCGGCGCGCTTTCCGTCGCGGCAGAAGTTGGCGGTCTCATACCAGCGGTAGCCGGCGCCGGTGAGTGTCGCGACCACGCGCTCGAAGTAGTCCTCCATCTGTTCCGCCTGCCGCTCGAGCTCGGCGCCGTGCGCGATCGTGAAACGGGTGCCGCGCTTCGCCTCGAGCTCGTACGCGCTGATGTGCTCGGGGCCGAGTGCGATCGCGCGCTCGAGATCATCCGCGAGCTCCGCCCGCGTCTGCCCGGGGATGCCGTAGATGAGGTCGAGCGAGAGGTTGTCGAAACCCGCGTCGCGCAGGTGGCCGAGGGCAAGCTCGACATCCACGGGCGTCGCGTGCCGCTCGAGCACGCGGAGCAGGTCGGTCTGGAAGGTCTGCGCGCCGAGCGAGACGCGGTTGACGCCGGCGCCGCGTAGCTCGTGCGCGAGCTCCGGTGTGACGGTCTCGGGATTCGCCTCGACCGTCAGCTCACGTGCCGCGGGAAGCGCGCGCAGAAGTCGCAGCAGCTCGGGCAGAGCGGTGTACGTCGGCGTTCCGCCGCCGAGAAAGATCGTCTCGACCGGGGAGCCGTCGTGCTCTTGTTCGAGCTCGCCGAGCAACGCGTCGACATACGCGTCGTGCAGGTGGCCCCTGCCGGTCACGGTGACGAAGTCGCAGTAGCCGCAGCGATGCGCACAGAACGGCAGGTGGATGTAGAGGTGTCTCACGCCGTCACCCGCTTCGGCCGCGTGACGAGCTCGCCGCTGCAGTTCGGGCAGACGAAATCCATTGCCTCGGCGCACGACCGGCAGAACGTGCACTCGTGCGAACAGATGAGCGCGTCGCCGTCCCGCTCCAGCGCGGCAGCGCAGCGTTCGCACTTCGTCCGCATCTCGAGCGCCATCAGTTCTTCTGCCCCTGGCCGATATTGAGGACGGCGAGGAATGCCTCCTGCGGCACCTCGACGGCACCGACCTGCTTCATTCGCTTCTTGCCGGCCTTCTGCTTCTCGAGCAGCTTGCGCTTGCGGCTGATGTCGCCGCCGTAGCACTTGGCGAGCACGTCCTTCCGCTTCGCCTTGACCGTTTCCCGCGCGATGACGCGCGAGCCGATCGCGGCCTGGATCGGAATGTCGAACATCTGGCGCGGGATCTCCTCGCGCAGCTTGTCGACGAGCAGGCGGCCGCGGTCGTACGCGAAGCTGCGGTGGACGATGAGCGACAGCGCGTCGACGGGCTCCCCGCCGACGAGCACATCGACCCGGGCGAGGTCGCCCCGCTTGAAGCCGGCGACGTCGTAGTCGAACGACGCGTAGCCGCGCGTGCGCGACTTGAGCTGGTCGTAGTAGTCGAGGACGATCTCGGCGAGCGGGAGCTCGTAGGTGAGATGGACGCGCTCCGGCGAGAGGTACTCGAGCTTCCCGAACGTGCCGCGGCGGTCGTTGTTCAGCTCCATCACGGCGCCGACGTACTCCTTCGGGACGATGATCGACGCGTTGACGTACGGCTCCTCGACCTCCTCGATCTCGCGCGGGAACTCGGCTGGGTTGTGCACCTCGATCCAGCCGGCGTTCTTCTCCTGCGCGCGGTAGGCGACGTTCGGCGCTGTGACGAGCAGATCGAGGTCGAACTCGCGCTCGAGCCGCTCGCGGACGATCTCCATGTGCAGCAGGCCGAGGAAGCCGCAGCGGAAGCCGAAGCCGAGTGCCTGCGATGTCTCCGCCTCGTACATGAGCGCGGCGTCGTTGAGCTTCAGCCGCTCGAGCGCGTCGCGGAGCTCGGGGTAGTCGTCGGAGTCGGTCGGGAAGAGCCCGGCGAAGACCATCGGCTTGACGTCCTTGTAGCCGGGCAGCGCTTCGGAAGCGGGCCGGCGGACAGAGGTGAGGGTGTCGCCGACGCGCAGCCGCGAGACGTCCTTCAATCCGGTAATGACGTAGCCGACCTCACCCGCGGACAGCTGCGCTACCGGAGTCATGGCTGGAGAGAAGACGCCGAGCTCCTCTGCGTCGAAGCGAGTGTCGGTAGCCATCGTGCGCAGCGCCTCGCGAGTCGAGAAGGAGCCGTCGACGACGCGGACGAACGCGACGACGCCGCGGTACTGGTCGTAGGAGGAGTCGAAGACGAGGGCACGCGGAGCTGATTCGGGGTCGCCGGCCGGTGGAGGAACCCGCTCGATGATCGCGTCGAGAACCTCGGCGACGCCATCTCCGGTCTTGGCCGAGATACGCAGCACGCGCGTCGGGTCGTCGCCGAGCAGATCGGCCACCTCGACGGCGGTTCCCACGGGGTCGGCGGCGGGCAGATCGATCTTGTTCGCGACGGGGACGATCTCGAGCCCGTTCTCGATCGCGAGATACGCGTTCGCGAGCGTCTGTGCCTCGATGCCCTGCGCAGCGTCGACGACGAGCAGCGCACCTTCACAGGCCTGGAGCGAGCGCGAGACCTCGTACGTGAAGTCGACGTGGCCAGGCGTGTCGATGAGGTTGAGCTCGTGGCCTTTCCAGGTCACGCGGACGGCCTGAGCCTTGATCGTGATGCCGCGTTCGCGCTCGAGATCCATCGAGTCGAGGACCTGCTCGCGCATCTCACGCGCGGACACGGCCTCGGTCAACTCGAGGATGCGATCGGCGAGCGTCGACTTGCCGTGGTCGATGTGCGCGATGATCGAGAAGTTGCGGATCTGTGCCTGCTCCACGAGCGGCGATGGTACTGGCGCACGTCTGGTTCGCCCGTGGCCGTTTGGCGGCCGTGCAGCACACCCCACCCAGGGTGGGGACCGATGATCCCTCCGCCCTCGCGATCGAGGCTATCCCCGAAGCCGTGCCGCCGGATTCGCGAGTCCGTCGCAATTCAGCGCAATTCGGCTGATCGCGACGAGCGTCTGGAACGGGTCAGATCAAGCGCGAGCGCGCCGGAGTCGCCACATCGTCTCCAGCTCGCGCACTCCCAGCAACCGGCACGCCGCGAAGAACGCCGCGTACCCGAGGACGAGCCCGAGGCCGAGCGAGACCGCCTGTGCTGGTAGCGAGCGGCCGAGGCCCGAATCGAGCAGCCGCCAGGCGCTCCACGCCACCGCGGCAAGTCCTACCGACGCGACCGTGACGAGGATGAAGCTCCGGACAGTTTCGGTCAGTTCGAAGCCGCCCGTCCGCCGCCGGAGAAGAAGGAGGAGCGCCCACGTGCCGGCGATGTTCACGAGCGACGTCGAGAGCGGGATCCCCCAGATCCCGAAGCGGTAGAACACCGCGTCGAGGATGGCGTTCAGGCCGAGGTTCCCGAACGCGACCCAGCTCGGGATCCACGGCGACTGAAGCGAGAAGAAGCCGCGGTTGAGCATCAGCATCGTCCCGTTGAAGGTGAGCCCGAGCGCGAACGCCGCCAGGCAGTACGCCACCACGGGTGTGTCCTTGGACGTGAATTGGTCGTGCTGGTAGAGCAGGCGCACGATCGGAACGCACAGGACGGCGGCCGCCGCGCTTGCCGGAATGAGGAAGAACGAGATCAGCCGAAGTCCCGTCGCGATCGTGGTCTTGAAGGCGTCCCAGTTCTCGCGCGAGACATGACGCGAGAGGAGCGGGAAGAGCACGGTCGCGACGGCGACGGAGAACACTCCCTGCGGGAGCATGTAGAGCCGGAACGCGCGCACGATCGCGGCCGGTGCGAGGTGCGGGTTCAGGAAGTGCGTGGCAAACAGCTGGTCGATCGCCGCGTTGATGTTGATCAGGCCGAGGCCGATCGTCACCGGAAGCATCAGCATGAAGGTCCGTTTCACGGCCGGGTCGTGGATGTCGATCACCATTCGCAACCGGTCGTCACGTCCGCGTAACCACGGCAGCGGGAGTAGGAACTGGACGATCGTGGCAATGAGGATCGCGACCGCGTAGTAGTAGAGCCTCGTCGACTTGTGGTCGCTGTGCTCAGCTCCGAGGCCGAGCCCGAGCAGGATCACGAGGTTCCACGCCACCGGACTCAGCGCGGGGACGCTGAAGTGGTCGTAGCTGTTGAGAATCCCGACCACGATTCCCGTGAGCCCGAGCACGAGCACGAGCGGGAAGAGCACCCGCGCGAGCCCAGCCGCGAGCGCGCCGAACTTGTCGCCCGGCCCGTAGCCGAAGATCGCCATGAACCACGGCGCGACCACGACGAACAAGGCGGTCAGGCCGCCGAGGCCGAGCAGCATCAACCAGAAGAGAGACGAGGCCACACGCCACGCGCGCTTGCGCTCGCCCTTGACGAGAAGGTCGCTGAAGACCGGCACGAACGCGGCCGATAGCGCCGAGTCGGCGACGAGCGACCGGACGGTGTTCGGGATGAGGAAGGCGATCTCGAAGGCGTTGACCGGGCCCGAGATGCCGAACAGCGCGGCCTGCACGATCTCGCGCACCAGCCCGATGACCCGAGAAAGGCCTGTGGCGACGGCGAAGATGACGCCCGAGCGAGTCAGGCTGCCCGCTGTTTCCGGCCTCTCCGACGTTGGCGCGGGCACGGTGACCTGCATCGCCTGGCCCTCCTGATCGAAGGCCTCGGCTTCGAGCTCGATGAGCTCACCGCGACGGTCGCGGCGTGGGCGCAGGATCGTCGTCGATCGCTCGGACGGATCCTGCGCGACGGGCCAGGAGTCGAGCGTTGCCTCGCTCTCGAAGTACGTCGGCTTCCCCTGCTCGCGGCGACGACGGTCGCGAGCGAGCCGCCGCTCCTGCCGCTGCCGCTCGGGGTCGTCCACGAGGGCAGCATAGGGAGCGGGGTTGCTACCATCGCCCGGCCCGCGAGCCGCGGGTCTTTTTCCGAGATGCCAAACATCAAGCAGCAGGAGAAGCGTGTCCGTCAGGCGGCCCGGCAGCGGCAGGAGAACCTGCGCTGGCGCTCGACCGCGAAGACGCTCATGCGTCGTCTCAACGAGGCGGCCGCCCAGGGTGACGCGGAGGAGACGGAGACTCGGCACCGCGAACTCGTCCAGTGGCTCGACCGCGCAGCGGCCGGCGGAGCTCTCCACCGGAACACGGTCGCGCGGCGCAAGTCGCAGGCGGCAAAGCTCGTCGCCGGCGCCGCGGGCAAGTAGCGGCTAGCCGGTCCGTTCGGGCCGGCGCGTGATCTCGACGAGCGTCCGCTCGAGCTGGAGGTCGGGCGGGAGGCGCGAACCGCCTTTCGCACCTGCGTCGAGCTGGGCGAGACGAACGGTCGCCTGCGCGAGCTCGGCCGACGAGAAGTTGGCGGCTTGCTTCGCCGACTTCTCGGCGACGAACGGGTGCATCTTCAGTTGGCTCGCCATCTCACTAGGGCGGACACCTTCGTCGGCCAGGCGCGAGACCTTTCGCACGCGCCCGACGTGCCCCACCATGGAGGCGACGATCCGGATCAGCTCTCCAGAGCGGGGCCGATGCGAGCGGTCGAGTAACGACTCGGTCGCGCGCAGCGCCGCTGCGACGTCGCGGCGGCCCCACGCGTCGGTTACCGCGAAGATCGGCGTCTCGGCCCTGCCGACCGCGAGCTCCTCGACGGTCGCGCGCGTTACCGACTCCCCGTTGGCCCACGTCGCGAGCTTCTGGATCTCGGAGGCGAGATCGCCCACGTCGTCGCCAACGGCCTCGACGAGCGCCCGGCACGCGTCACGGTTTGCGGTCACGCCGAGGCGCGCGAACTGCTCGCCGACCCATTCCGGAAGCTGTTTCTTTGTCACGTCGTAGGCAAGTAGCTGGCCCGCTTTGGCGACTGCCTTGGCAAGCGCGGAGTCCTTCTTGATCCCATCCCCCACGAGCGCGAGCACGGTCGTCGGAGCCGGAGCGGCGAGATACGACTCGAGCTCTTTCACATCCGCGGCCTTCCAGCTCTCGACGCCGTCGACCACGACGAGCCGCAACTCCCCGCCGAAGAGACCGAGCGCGTTGCAGGCGGCGACCGCGTCCTCCGCAGAAGCGTCCGCGGC
Organism: Gaiellaceae bacterium; assembly: GCA_035689945.1. GTDB lineage: Bacteria > Actinomycetota > Thermoleophilia > Gaiellales > Gaiellaceae > Palsa-739. The sequence continues at coordinate 20,525 of DASSLB010000024.1, forward strand.
ATGGAGCTGCTCGGTCGCATCCTCACCGATCCGCCCCCGCAGGCGCTGGAGCGCCACCGCGATCTTCGGCCGGTCCGTCCCCGTCAGGAGGTACACCGGCTTCAGATCGCGCTCGCTCGCCACTGCGCCAAGCATAGGCGGCGGCTCCGGCGACTCCCAGCGCAAGTGCGGCCGCCGCGCGGCCGGAGGTCACCTGCGCACCCGGCAGGCTGCCGAAGACGTGGGCGCACGTCGCGAGGTACTCGGCGAGCCATCCGTTCGCCCACGCGAGAGCGGCCGCGAGCTGCGGTGCGATCGGCCCGAGCAGAGCGCACACGAGCGCCAACGCGAGCATCGGTGCAACGACGAACCCGCCGGCGGCATTGGCCGGGACCGTCAGTAGGGGGATCTGATGGAACTGGAACCACGAGATCGGCGCAGTCGCCAGGCCGCACGCCGCCGACACGGCCACGCCCGTTCGCAGACCGGACGGCAGCGGATAGCCCTCGAGCCAGTGTCTGAACCGCGGCGCGAGCAAGAAGATCGCCAGTACGGCGGCGAAGGAGAGCTGGAAGCCTGGGTCGAGGGCGTTGTACGGGCTCCACGCGAGCAGTGCAACTGCGGCAACGACGAGCGCGTAGCGCGCATCCCGCTCTCTCCCCGTCAGCCAGGCGAGCGATCCGAGCCCGCCGGCGATGCCTGCACGAACGACGGAAGGCTGTGCGCCGACCGCGAGCACGTAACCGCAGATCGCTGCGAGCACCGCAATCTCGGCGGCCAGCCGAGGCAGGCCGATCAAGAGCGCAAGCCAGAGCATTCCGAGCGCGACCACGGCGACATTGCCGCCGCTGACGGCGAGCAGGTGGTACAGACCGCTGGCACGGAAGTCCTGACGCAGCCTCTCCGACAGACCTTCGTCTTCGCCGAGCACGACGCCCTCGATTACCCCCCGGCGGACACCGCCGAGCTTCGGAACCGAGGCGCCGGCCAGCCACGCATGGAGCCGATCGGCGACGCCGCCGAGCCCGCCGCGCTGCCCGACGATGCGCCACTCCTGACCACGGAGCACGGCGTGGATCCCGTGCCGACGAAGCCAGGCGCGCTCGTCGAAGCCGTGCGAAGGCCCGCGCGGGGCGCGAAGCAGCCCGATCAGCGCCAGACGTGCTCCCTGAGGCGGCGCACGGCCGAGCGGCACCTCGAGCAGCACCGGCTCGTGCGGGCGGATGTCGCCCCACCGCAGAACGACCGCCCGCATGCGGAGCTCGAACGAACCGTGGCGGGGCGGCTCCGCGACCTCGACCAGGGTTCGCTCGGCGGTGCCGATACGGGGAGCGAGCACGCTGTGGTCGATCGCAGCAAGACGAACGCTGCCGATTCCCCAACCAGCGACCCCCAGGCCGAGCGCCCCGAGCACGAGCGCAGGAGACCGTGTGCCGGCCGCCGCGGCGAGCGCGACGAACACGCAGGCCACGAGAACCGCGGTCGTCAGCCCGACTCGCGCTGCGGTCGCTGCGGCGAGGCCGAGGCAGAGCGCGCAGCCGAGAGTGTGCAGCGCTCGGACCGTCACGGGATCACGAGCCCCTTCAACTGCGAGAGCCGTCCCGGCCCGATGCCGGGGACACCCTCGAGCTCGGCGACCGAGTGGAAGGCGCCGTGGGCCTCCCGGTAGTCGAGGATCTTCTGCGCGGTCACGGGCCCGATCCCCGGCAGCGAGTCGAGCTGCTCGGCCGTGGCCGTGTTGAGATCGAGCGGGGCCGAGGGGGACGAACCGGCGGCGGGAGGGCTCGCCGCCGGCGCCCCAACCGCGCCGCGTCCCGGGACGACGACCTGCTCGCCGTCGGCGATGGGAGCGGCGAGATTCACCGCGTCGAGCTGCGCCTTCGCGGTCGGACCGCCGGCGGCGGCGATCGCGTCGTCGATTCGCGAGCCTGCCCGGAGGCGATACAGCCCCGGCCGCCGCACGGCGCCCGCGACATCGATCACGAGCAGCTTCGCCACCACCGGCCTCACCGGCCTCGCGGGTGCCGGCAGCGGCGTTACGGCGGGCGCGGCGCTCCCACTGCCGCCGAGGTGGCGGACGAGGAGCACGAGCACGATCGCAACGGCCACGGCAGCGCCGAAGAGCTGCCGGCGCGAAAGGCCGGAGAGGCGGACGTCCATACCTCGAGCCTGCCGCCGAACCCGTCACGTGTCCGTTCCGACTTCCTGACCGTAGACTCGCGCCGTGGCGGACTGGGTCACGATTTCTGCGCTCGCCTCAGCCGGAGGAACGCTCGTCCTCGCCGGCGTGACTGTGGCCTCGGTCCGCTCAGCGAACCGCGCCGCACGCGTGGCCGAGCAATCGCTTCTCGCCGGACAGCGTCCGCTACTCGTTCCCGCTCGCGTGGAAGATCCACCGGTGAAGGCGGGTTTCCAGGACGACGTCTGGTTCTCGGTTCCGGGCGGTCAGGGCATCGCGAGCGCCACAGACACGGCCGTCTACTTCGTGATCGCCGTGCGCAACGTCGGCACCGGAATCGCCGTCCTCCACGGCTGGCGCCTCATTCCCGAGCTACAGCTCGGGCCGGAGTCCCACATCGTTGCGCCCCCACTCGACAACTTCACGACCCTCACCCGCGATCTCTACGTCGCTCCCGGCGACGTCGGCTTCTGGCAGGGCTCCTTCCGCGATCCGCAAAGCGACGGCTACCGCGAGGCGCGCCGCGCAGTCGAGGCGCCGCAGCGCATGGGCGTCGACGTCCTCTACGGCGATTTCGAGGGCGGCCAGCGCGCGATCAGCCGCTTCATGCTCACGCCGCGCGAGGACGAGGGCGGAGTGCGCTGGTACGCGGCCGTCGGCCGTCACTGGAACGTCGACCGGCCGGATCCGCGCGAGCGCTAGATCACGAAGTTGACGAGCTTCTTGGGGACGACGATCGTCTTCCGAGGCTCACCGCCGTTCAGATAGCTCTGCACACGCTCGCTCTCGCGCGCTCGCGCGACGAGCTCGTCCTCGCTCAGGCCGGTGTCGACCTCGAACCGATCGCGCACCTTGCCGTTCACCTGGACGACGAGCTCGAACGTCTCTCGCACGAGCTGCGACTCGTCGGCCTCCGGCCACGACTCCTCCCACAGCCGCTCGTGGCCCAGCGCACCCCAGAGCTCCTCGGCGACGTGTGGCGCGTACGGCTGGATCAGCGAGACGGCGGTCTCCGCCGCGAACCGCGCGTCCGGCGCATCGACGGCGCCGCTCAGCTCGTTGACCAGCTCCATGACGGCCGAGATCGGCGTGTGGAACTGGAAGCGCCGCAGCACGTCGTCGGTCACCCGCACGATCGACTCGTTCGCCTTGCGCGCCAGTGCGCCCTCGCGCACGCCGTCCGCAGGCGCCGCCTCGGCCACCTCGTGCACGACGCGCCACAGCCGCCGCAGGAAGCGGACGATCCCCTCCACCCCGTCGGGCGTCCACTCCATGTCCTGATCGGCGGGCCCCATGAACAGGATGTAGAGACGCACCGCGTCGGCGCCGTAGCGGTCGACGATCTCGTCCGGCCCCTCGACGTTGCCCTTCGTCTTCGACATCTTCGTGCCGCCGAGCTGCACCCAGCCCTGGTGGAAGACACGCGCGAACGGCTCGCGGAAGCCGACCATCCCCCAGTCGTTCATCGCCTTCACGAAGAAGCGCGAGTAGAGCAGGTGGCCGGTCGAGTGGTCGATGCCGCCGATGTACTGGGACACCGGCAGCCAGTAGTCGACGACGAAGCGGTCGAACGGCGCCTCGTCGTTGCGCGAGTCGATGTAACGGAGGAAGTACCAGGACGAGTCGACGAACGTGTCCATCGTGTCCGGGTCCCGCCGCGCCGGGCCGCCGCATTGCGGGCAGTCGACCGACATGTACTCCTCGTTGGCAGCGAGCGGCGGCTTTCCCTTCGGCGCGTAGTCCTCGATGTCGGGCAGGATCACCGGCAGATCGTCCTCCGGGACAGGAACGACGCCGCACTGCTCGCAGTGGATGAACGGGATCGGGCAGCCCCAGTAGCGCTGCCTCGACACGCTCCAGTCGCGCAGGCGGTAGTGGACGGTCGGCTTCCCGCGGCCCTCGGCCTCGAGCTCCGCGACGATCGCGCGGGCGCCCTCCTCCGCCGGTAGCCCGTCGAAGCGGCCGGAATTGACGAGCTTCCCGTTCTCGTCGATCACGACCCTCGTGGGCAGATCGAACGTCTCGGCGAACTCGCCGTCGCGCTCGTCGTGGGCGGGGACGGCCATGATCGCGCCCGTCCCGTAGTCCATCAGGACGTAGTCGGCGACCCAGATCGGCAGCTTCGCGCCGTTGACGGGGTTGACCGCATGCAGGCCGGTGAAGACGCCGGTCTTCTGCGTCGCGGCCGCGCGCTCCTCGACCGGGCGGGCGCCGGCGTGCCGCGCGTACTCCTTCGCCTCCGCGCTCGCGTGCGCAGCGACGAAGGGATGCTCCGGCGCCAGGACGAAGAACGTGGCACCGAACAGCGTGTCGGCTCGCGTCGTGAACACAGCGATGTCGTCGGCGGTCTCATGGACAGTGAAGAGGATCTCGGCGCCCTCCGAGCGGCCGATCCAGTTCCGCTGGATCGCCATCGTCCGCGCCGGCCACTCCGCATCGGGGTACTCGAGCAGCTCGTCCGCGTACGCGGTCGTCCGCATGTACCACTGCGTCATGTTGCGCAGCTCGACCTCGGCGCCGCACCGCTCGCACCGGCCGTCGACGACGTACTCGTTGGCGATGACGGTCTGGTCGTTCGGGCACCAGTTGACCGGCCCCTCCCTGCGGTAGCAGAGGTCGTGCTCGACGAACTGCTGGAAGAGCCACTGCGTCCAGCGGTAGAAGGTCGGCTGGTGCGCGGAGACCTCGCGGTCCCAGTCGATCGCCCAGCCCAGGCGTTTCATCTGGGCGCGCATGGTCTCGATGTTCCGCTCGATCGTCTCGCGCGGGTGCTTGCCCTCCCGGATCGCCGCGTTCTCGGCGGGCAGCCCGAACGCGTCCCAGCCCATCGGGCGCACGACGTGCCAGCCGCTGCGGCGCCGGACGTGGGTCTGGACGTCGCCCATCGTGTAGTTGAGGACGTGCCCCATGTGCAGGCTCGGGCCCGAGGGGTACGGCAGCATCTCGAGCTGGTACCAGTGGTTCTCGGCGGTCGGTGCGCCCGGTACGGGGTTGGGGACGTGGAACGCCCCCTCGTCCTCCCAGACGCGCTGCCATTTCTGCTCGATCTCGTGGGGTTCGTATCTCGGTGTCATCGAAAAACGTGCTCTGGAACGAAAAAACCTCTCCGAGGAGAGGTCGACGGGAGCCGGCACGGCACAGCCGCGCGTGTCTCCCTGTTCTACGTAAGAAGCAGCTCCTGCATTGGGATCCCGATACTAGCAAGGTGCTCGAACTCCTTCCGGAAACGGCACGGATCGAGATCGGCGAGCTCGTGCTCGGTGGTGTGACTGCGCGGAAGCTGGCAGACGAGCACGGGACGCCGCTCGTCGTCTACTGCGCAGAGACGATCCGTGGGCAGGTGCGCGAGTACCGCAACGCGGCTCCCGGCGCCCAGATCGTCTACGGGACGAAGGCATTCGCGAACGTGGCGCTGCTGCGGCTGCTCGCGGAGGAGGGCGTCGGAGCCGACGTCTCCACACTCGGCGAGCTCGCGTTCGCACGGGCGGCCAGCATTCCGGGCGAGCACATCGTCTTCCACGGGAACAACAAGTCGCCGGAGGAGCTGCGCGCCGCCGCGCGGGTCGATGCTCTTGTCGTTCTCGACGCACTCGGCGAGTCGTACGCCGCAGCGGCGGCGGGGGTCCATCGCGTGCTCGTGCGGCTGACGCCGGGCGTCGAGGCGGTGACGCACCGCTCGATCCAGACGGCGCACGAGGAGTCGAAGTTCGGACTCTCGCCCGACGCCGCCGAGCGGGAGGTCGTGCGGGCGCGCGAGCTCGGGCTCACGGTCGAGGGCGTGCACGTCCACGTCGGCTCGCAGCTCGGAAGACACGACGAAAGCGTCCTCGCGCTCGAGCGAGTCCTCGCCTTCCTCGAGCGCCTCGACTGGACGCCGCGCGTGCTCGATCTCGGCGGCGGCCTCGGTGTCCGCCACAACCGCGACGAACGGCTGCCCTCGGTTGCGGAGTTCGTCGGCCCGCTCGTCGAGCGAGTACCCGAGGGGGTCGGCCTGATTCTCGAGCCGGGGCGCTCGCTCGTCGGCCGCGCCGGCGTGACGCTCTACCGCATGGGCTCGGTCAAGGAGTCCGGGGGCGTCACCTACGCGGCGATCGACGGCGGCATGTCCGACAACCCGCGTCCGCAGCTCTACGGCGCACGTTACGAGGCGCTGCTCGCGAACCGCGCGGACGAGCTGCCGAGCGGCGTCTACCGAGTCGCCGGCAAGCACTGCGAGTCGGGCGACGTGCTGATCGAGGCGGCTGCGCTCCCCGAGCCGCGGCCGGGCGACCTACTCGCTGTCCCCGCCACGGGCGCCTACACGCTCGCGCTCGGCTCGACGTACAACGGCGTGCCGCGGCCTGCTGTCGTGCTCGTGGCGGACGGCGAGGCGGCCGTCATCCGGCGGCGCGAAACCGTCGAGGAGCTTCTGAGCTACGAAACGTGATGCAGCCGGACGCGCCGAGCACCTGCAAGCATCAGGACGCAGCCACCGGCCGTGACCGCTGCGCCGATTCCCGCATCGATCCAGCTGAACGACCGGGGAGCGGCCGGCGCGGAGACGAGCAGCGTCTGCGCGAGCGTTCCCCGCGATTCCAGGTTTCGGGGTAGGCGGCTTGCCGACTCGCCACGCCCGTGCATCGCGAGGGCGGGAGAGGGCGCCGCGAGCGCGACGCCGGCGGCGGCGACCACGAGCGGTTTGCGGAGCATGGCTACGACCCTCCTCTCCCCCGGAACTAGGTCGAGAATACGCTCCTTACCGCGCTCGCACAATCAGGCCGAAGATGTGGGCCGACGGCTCTGCCACCAGCGACGAACCCGCTTGAACAGCCAGTACAGGATCACGCGCCGACCCTACTCCTGCCCCGCTAGCCTCACATGAAATGCGCCTAAGACTTGCCGCAGTCCCCGGAGTGATTCTCGTCGCGATCGCGGCCGCCATGTGGGGCACGGATCCGATCATCCGCAAGACGATGAGCTTCACGACGTCGGCGACGACGATCGTCTTCGGCGAGCACGTCATCCTCGCCGCGCTGACGCTGCCGTTCCTTCTCCCCGCGCTGCGGGCCGTCTTTCGCGCAGGCTGGAGCTACGTCGTCGCCGCTGTCGTCGTGGGCGCTGGCGCGTCGGCCGTCGCCACGATCCTCTTCACGGACGCGCTGATCGGACACTCGGACTTCATCACGCCCGTCGTGATCCAGAAGGTGCAGCCGCTCGTCGCCGTCGCGGGCGCGGCGCTCTTGCTCGGCGAGCGTCCACGGGCACGGTTCGTGTGGTTCTTCCTCCCCGCTCTCGTGGGCTTCTGGCTCGTGAACCAGGCGCACCCTCTCGACCCGTCGGCGAAAGGCGCGGTCGTGATCGCCGAGGCGACCGGCGCGGCGGTGCTGTGGGCGCTGGGGACGGTGCTCGGGCGGTACCTCGCCCGCAGGCTCGAGTTCCAGCACATCGTCACGCTGCGCTTCTTCTTCGGCCTCGTCGCGAGCGCGCTCGCGCTGCCGATCATGGGAGCGAGCGCCTACTCGAACGGGCACGACACGTCGCTGATCCTCTACCTCGCGCTCGCCACCGGCCTCGTCGCGCTCGCGCTCTACTACTACGGACTGCAGAAGACTCCCGCAGTTCTCGCGTCGCTCGCCGAGCTCACGTATCCGGCAGTCGCGGTGATCGCGGGCATCTACGCGTACAACCAGCACCTGCGCTGGACGCAGTGGCTCGGCGTCGCGGCCATCCTCGGCGCCGTGACTCTGCTGCCGGTGCAGAGGCAGCGCGCCGTCGTCGACGCGCCGGCCGAACTGGTTCCGGCTCCCGCCACGGGTTAGCCTCCGCTCGTGGACTTGCGGGACACGCCCGAAGAGGCGAAGTTTCGCGAGGAGCTCCGCGCGTGGGTCGATGCGAACCTCCCCGTGGAGAAGCGCGGCGGCCGCGGTGGCGCGCAGCGATTCGAGGATCCGTTCGTCCGCGAGTGGAGCCGCAAGCTGTACGAGGCCGGCTACGCCGGGCTGACCTGGCCGAAGGAGTACGGCGGCGCGGGCGCGCCCTACAGCTTCCAGGCGATCCTCTACGAGGAGCTCGCCGCGGCGCAGGCGGCGGCGCACGTCGGAGTGATCGGCCTCGGCATGGCAGGGCC